>CAZQIJ010000034.1:0-19663 GCA_964592955.1 uncultured Anaerolineaceae bacterium | reverse complement strand
ACTAGGTTCTGCTGACATTCATGGCTGCCACTGCGCACTGAAACAGACATGTACATCAACACACCCCAGGTCCTGACGATATTCATGCCTGCACGTGTACGGCATCCGGCACACAGGCCAACAGGCGCAAAGTTGGCATATATTTCTGCAAAAAGCGGCGGTAAACTGAATCAAAAACAGAGTGTGCAAAGGTATAGCAGCACCCCATGAACGAGAAAGTTGTACGCCATCCGTCGCGCATCCTGCTGATGCTGTTTCATCTTCCCATACATCTCTACCGCCTGGGGCTTGGATGGTTGATTGAACTGCTGCCCATTATGGTGCTGACATCGCGCGGACGCCGCTCTGGGCAGCCCCGCTACACCCCGCTGGAGTACCGCAGGCATGGCAGCAAACTCTATGTGATTTCGGCATTTGGGGAGGGCGCAGACTGGTACAGGAACATCCAAGCGGATCCCCAGGTCAGCCTGCGCATTGGCCGACGCCGCTACAGCGCGCATGCGTCGCGCGTGGGTGATGTGTCTGAGGCGTCGCGGGCTTTGTACATGTTTCGCAGAAATGCGCCGGTCGTCTATGACCACACCTTGGCACACCTTGTTCATGACAGCGACATCACCCTGAAGACACTGCCCAATGTCGCCAACCGTTTTACGCTGGTACGCTTCGACCTAAACCGTGAACCGCTCACCCTTCCGGTCATCCCCGCAGATCACGCCTGGATATGGGTGCTGCTGGCGGTAACAGGAATCGCCCTTAGTGCGGCATCGGAACTCCGCACACGTTCAAAACAGAGCTCTTGAGGCGGTTATGTATGGATCAAATGCAGCTTCTGCGTCAGGTGAGGGTGGCACTGCAAAGCGGGGATTTTCCGCAGGCCATCGAAGCCCTGCTTCAGGTGATCGAGATCGCACAGGCAGCGGGGGATGTGGGGGGTGAAGGGCGTTACCTGGGCAATCTGGCACTGTTGTATTACCGCGCCGGGCAGCCAGAACGGGCGCTGGTCTGTTTTCAGGAAGCGCTGGTTTGTGCCCGCAAGGAAAGCGATTATCTTACCGAAGATGGCCTGCTGGGCAATATTGGCAATATTCTGCGCGAAATGGGGCGGCACGAAGAAGCGATCCAGTATCTGCAGGAAGCGCTGCGCATTGCGCAGGCCATCGGTGATCTGCGCGGACGCGGTATCTGGATGGGAAACCTGGGGCTGGTGTATGACGACCTCAACCAACCCCGGCGCGCCATCGAACTTCACGCGCAGTCTGTGGCGATTGCCCGTCAGTTGATGGATCAGCGAGGGCTCGCTTCCCGACTGGCAAACCTGGGCAACAGCCTGGTCGCGCTTCAGGAATACCGCGAAGCCATTCCATCGTTTGACGAAGCCGCGCAAATTCTGAACGGTCTGAACGAGCGCAGGGACTATGCGCTGCGCATGGGTATCATTGGCAACCTGTATGCAGAGCTTGGCCGCCTGCACGGTGCCGAGGCAGACTTTCTGGCAGCCCTGGGCTACTACGCAAAGGCGCAGGATCTGGCAGAAGCGCTGGAAGACGGCCCCGGCCTGGCCGAGCTGCTGCGCGCATCCGCCAATGTGGAGACGCAGTTGGGGCGCTACGAGCAGGCGCGGCAGGGCTACCAGCAGGCGTACCGGATCTTCGAAACGCTGGGGCTTCGCCAGCAGGCTGCCGCCGTGCAGCAGCAGCTACGGGCACTGGCGCGCCAGACGCGCCCTTAACCGTTTTGCCTGCGATGCAGCGCCGTGCGCATCCAACCCCGGTGAATGGCGCGTGCCTCTTCGACAGCGACAAAGGCATCCGCATCCACACCGCGAATAGTGGTCAGCACATCTGGAAGATCACGATTGCTGACCACACTGCGAATCATCGTTACGGGGCCGCTGCGCCCCTCCCCCTGTGTTTCCGTTACGCCAAAGCCGCGATCGCGCAGCGCGACCGCCATCTTATGCGCTGCATCCCCCACGACGTTCACAATCAGATAGCTGGTAATGAAGCGTGCTTCCAGCTCCATGCCCACCCAACCGCCAACGGCCGCACCGAAGCAGTACGCCATCAGATTGATGATATTTTCGAGATCCGTCACAATGTTAGCGATAACGACAGCGAAGAGAAAGGCCTCCAGAAAGGCCAGCACTGCGGAAAGAAAGCGCTGCTGCCTGGTAATGGCTACGGTGCGCAGTGTGCTGACCGCATAATTCAGCACACGCAGCAGAAAGATCAGAACCGCCGTAAGTAACCCTTCAGGAGTCATGAAGAATTTCGTCCCCGCCTCTGTAGAACCTCAGAATTGGGGAGCATTCTACCCCCGGACGCTACTGATGAGTATATTGAATTAAGGGGTTAATCGAAGGCTAAGCCCCAGGCGACGCGCCTGCCCATCGATGCTCAGAATGCGTGCGCGCACCTGATGACCTTCGTTAACGACGTTGCGTGGGTGCAGAAAATGCCCCTCTGCCAGTTCCGAACCGTGGATAAGCCCTTCCAGACCTTCTTCTATGCACGCAAACGCGCCAAAGTCCACCACATTGGTGACAATGCCTTCCACCACCTGGCCCACGGAATAACGCTCATGTACCGTCTTCCACGGGTCAGGACGCAGGCGTTTGAGACTGAGCGCGATGCGTGCCGCGTAGCGATCCACGTCCAGCACATAGACGCTGATCGTCTGCCCGCGTGTCAGCAGATGTTCGGGGTGTCCCACACGTCCCCAGCTTAATTCACTGATGTGAATCAGCCCTTCCAGGCCGCCGAGATCAACAAACGCACCGAAGTCGCACAGGTTCGTGACCACCCCGCTGACGATGTTTCCGGACTGCAAATTTGAGAGAATGCTGCCGCGTTCGCCAGGCTGGGCCTGCGCTGCCCGTTCGGATAAAATCAGGCGGTTCTTCTCCACGTTCAGCTCAATCACGCGCAGTTGCAGCGTTCTGCCGATGTAGCTGACGAGTGATTTGCGGCGTGCAACCGTGTGCCCATCCATCGAAAAGGTGGCCACCGAAAACCCATGACCCGTGCCATTGCTGCTGGAACCGGGCGGGAAGTCTATTAACTGGCTGGCGGGAACGAAGCCGCGCAGCGACCGCCACTCCACCAGCAGGCCACCGCGATTACAACTTACCACTTTCAGTTCTACGGTTTGATCGTTGTCGGTGATCCGCTGTATTTCTGCCCAGTCGCTTCCGGTCGTGTCGCCGCCCACCCCGTTGTCGTCCTGGAAAACGTCGTTTCCATCATCCGGTCGCCGCTGCGTCAGATCACGGGAGGAAGTGGCGAACTCGTCATCGCTCAGAAGCGCAGACCAGTATCCCTCGTCAAGTGAAGCAGGCGGCACATTCTGATAATACCGCTGAAGCTCTGTAGACATGATGTTCCCCTCTTTACAATAAGTCACTTTTATGGCGAACAATGTGTTCGTTGAAGCGGATCACCCAAGCCCTTGCGTAGTAACGCCATTATAGGAACTTTGTCCGCGTCTTGTCAAACGGTCAGGGGACAGCCTGTGCGGGTGGTGTGAGGGTTTCGGTTTCCATCTTGATGAGCGTATCTGCCACTGCCTCTATGGCCAGGCTCTGCTTGCGATAGTAATTTGCCTCGCTCATGTAGAGGCGATTGGCAATTTCGCGCACTTTACGGTTTTCAATAAAACGAAGCTGCAGGATGTTATAGAGCGTCCATTCCTGGCGCTTATAGTCGCGCTCGCCCGATGGACGCTGGTTTTCGATGGCCTTCCGCAGGACAGCGCGCAGGGATTTCACCGGGTTATGGTCGTTTTCGTCATAGGCCTGGCGCACAATACTCAGGCTCATCAACTGGCTGTTGGTCAGCCCGGGGCCACCCCAATAATGGCGCAGCGCCGCCTGCACCTGCTCCACAATCTGTGTACGATCTGGGAGAGCGTTGGGGATTTCAGGTTCTCGGCCAGGCAAAAACTCAACCTCTGCAGCACGCACACGCGTCATTTCAATCTGTGGCAGCAAGCCTTCCAGCACCGCACTGATCTCGGTCTGAAGCATCAGGTCATCAAGCGTTTGGGCGGCGCGACGGCGCAGATTCTTAAGCATCAGTTCTTCGTCGAGGTCAAGCTGCGCATGATCCGGACGGGCTTCTACGGCCAGCACCCCGATGAGCATCGGTTTCGTGGTGCCATAGCTACGACGGCTGTACAGCGGCATAACCCAGTAGGATTGCCAGCATAACGGTTTGAATTTGTCGCTTTGGAGCAGGGCAACCAGGTTCTCTTTCTCCTGCACAACATGCTCTGTCTCCACCTCGCCGAGCGCTGTGATAACCTCAGGTTCACCGTTCGTCAGCCGGGCAATGAAGGCATTCTTCACGCGGAAGAAATCCAGGCTGGCCTCCAACAACCCTTCCAGAAGCTGCACAAGGTCTGCGCGGGTGAGAAACTGGCGGCTGAGGGTTTGAATGCGGCCAAACTGATCATCGTCTTCATCGTGGTAGATCAGGCGTTTTTCGAGGGAAGGGATTAAGAGGTCAATCATCCACTGCCACAGAAGCACAACGGCCACAACAGCAAACGGCATAAAGTCGCTGCCTTCGATGCCGAAAATGCGCGTCGCCGGGCGGGTGAAGATGATCGTCGCCAGGGCCAGCATCCCAGTGGCCGGGCCGCGCAGCATAAAACGAAGCAGCTCCGCCTTTACGAGGCGATCCGGGATGCGCGACCCGAAAAACGACAGCGGATACGCCAGGAAGAGCAGCATCAGGATAACGAAGATGTTGGTGAGGTTGATCAGAACGAACACTTCGACTGTGGGTTCAGTGGTGATGGGCAGCACCGCAGAAAACGGAAAGATCCCGGCGACAGGGGTCAGCATGGCAATTTGCAGATACCCCATGCGGCGTTTTGTGCTGCGCGTCAGGCAGCGGCGGCGCGCGCGATCCACATTCACGACGGCGATCACGGTCGCCAGTACGAAGTACAGCAGGTACACCGGAAACAGCACGCCGGCCTTAAGCGCAGGCTGGCCCTCACTGAACACCGGGATCACCAGCGCTTCCCCAAAGGTGACCAACAGAAGAAATGCAGCACTCAGCAGATACAGCAAGCGCGCCACACGCCGCCGCCGCCCGCGCGATGGCAGGCCGGTGGTGGAGAGCAGCGCATCTGAAAGGTGAAACAGCGCTGCTGGAATGAAGGCGATGCCAATCCACTGCAAACGCAGAACGGCTACAGCCGTGGTGCGGGTGGGTTCGAGTGAAATGAGCACGTCAGTGATGTAGGAAGCCGTGACGCATGCCAGCACAATGCCAGACGCCCGCGCAACGCGATCCGTAAAATTGCGCGTGATGTTGTAGAGCAGCATAGACGCGGCCACGATGACGATAGCGGCGGTCAGCGTCTCGTTTGTGAGGTCGAGGAAAGTTTCCAGCAGGGCTTGCAACGTCTATTACCCTAGCGCAGCAGTTGCACGAAGAATACGGCGATATCCTGATTTTCAAAGTAGCGGTCATTATACCCACAAAACGTGAAACCTGTCGCTGTGCAAAAGCTGATGGCCGGGTAGTTGCGGGTTTGCGTTTCCACCATCAGGCGCGCCGCGCCTTGCTCGGCGGCCCACTGCCGTGCCACTTTCACCAGGCGTGATCCAAGCCGTTCACGGCGAAACTCGCGTCCGACGACGATATCCTGCACCCATGCGATGCGATGAATGGGCTCGTAACGCATGGTCAGGTACCCAAAGATATCGGCGCTTTCGCGCGTGGCAGCCACAAAGAACCCATAATTAGTGGGGAGTGAAAGGGTCAAGCGCCGCTGGTCTACAGGGTACACGGCCTCAAAGCGCGGACGGCGCTCCGTTTGAAATGCAATCCGCCAGCCGTTTTCCTGCGCGACGGTCATCTGCCATACCTGATCGGTCTCATAGGTATGATCCAACGCCATACACGATGGAATGTCGCTCTCAAGTGCATCCCTGATCACAAACGCGGGCATGGAATTCAGGCGAGGTAGGCGTCGCCGAAGATCCCCGAAATCTGCATTTCGACCAGGGGAGCATTCGGTTCGGCGTCGCGGCTCGTAAACACACCGGGTTCAGGCTGCGCATAACGCGTCTCATCTGCCCGAACGGTAAACATCCGACTGCCAGCCACTGTGATGCGGGCGGGTTGGCCTTTGGGGGTCATCACATGAATGCTGCCCAGGGCAGAACGCAGCACCAGCGGCGCGAAGGTTTCCTGCGGGCAAACCACGCGAATATCGCCGATGCCGGTAGCAATCTGAACATCCTGAACAATCAGGCCTGAAAGATCTGCATTGACCTGACCCAGCGAAGTACTGATGACGACCTGCCAGGGGAGATCGCGCGCCAGCGCCATCTGCCAGTCTGCAAAAGACAGCCAGGGGGTGGTGGCGCGCTGGAATCTGAGGTGTGTATGGGTGCCATCGACATACATCTCTGGACGTGAGTCTGCGGCATACTGGCCCACAATCAGCCGACCTTCTTTTTGTACGGCGCGAATGTCGATGTCGATTTCGCCGGAGCTGATTTCGAGCGTGGCGGATTCCACACTGCCGCGTGTGATGCCGAACGTGCGGCCTGCTGCGCCGGGAGTGATGTCGCCACGCAGCAGGATCACCGCGCCCAGCACCACGAGCACCAGCGGCAGCAGCACCGCGACATTGAAGTCATTCAGCAGCAGGAAGTTATCCAGCAGCAGAATGACTCCCAATGCGGCGAGCGCCAAGGGCAGCAGTACCGGGCCACGCGTTTCCCGCGTCTGCACGGCGAATTTACTCCTCGTACAGGTAATCGCGGAGGATAATGTGAGCCGAGGACTGGCGCAGGCGGTTCAGCGCCTGGGCTTCGAGCTGGCGCACACGCTCGCGGGTTACGCCGATGGTCTGTCCCACTTCCTCAAGGGTGTAAACGCGCCCGTCTTCCAGCCCATAACGCAGGCGCAGGATCTGCGCTTCGCGCGGCGGCAGACGGTTGAGGGCGGCCTGAAGCTGTTCGTGCAGCAGGTGCGTCGCAACTTCTTCTGCCGGGGCAGGGCTGCTTACATCTTCCACAAAATCGCCGAAGGTCGAATCGCCTTCATCATCAATCGGCGTTTCCAGGCTAACCGGGCGGCGCGAGATTTCCAGCAGGTTCTCCACCTTATCTGGCGTCGTCTCCATCCCCTCGGCCAGTTCTTCCATCGTGGGTTCACGGCCCAGTTCCTGCAGAAGCTGGAGCTGGACGCGGCGCAGGCGGTTCAACTGGTCACCCATGTGAACCGGCACGCGGATGGTGCGTCCCTGGTCTGCAACCGCCCGGCTAACCGCCTGACGAATCCACCAGGTGGCATAGGTGCTGAATTTGTGCCCACGCCGGTACTCAAACTTGTTCGTGGCGCGGATAAGCCCGATGTTACCCTCCTGGATCAGATCCAGAAACGGCACACCGCGCCCGATGTATTTCTTGGCCACGCTGATCACCAAGCGGGCATTGGCGCGGATCAGGTGTTCCTGCGCCAGCTCTCCATCATTGATCAGATCACGCAGGGTATAGACGTCATCCATGGGCAGACGTTCACCCATTTCTTCAAGCTGATCGCGCGCAAACTGCGCGGCCTCCATGCGCTTGGCCAGCGACACTTCTTCTTCGGCAGTCAGAAGCGGCACGCGGCCCGCTTCCTTTAGATAAAGCCCAACGACATCATCAGTATCGATGGCCTGCTGGTAACCGGCATCATCGACGAGATCATTATCCAACAGCGTAACGTCTTCGCCCTCGGCGGCAATCTCAAGGTCATCAGGCTCAAGCCGCGCACCCACGGCATCATCAGCCGGTGCGCTGGGGAGCACTTCAACGCCAGCTTCCATTAAACCATCCATGATATCATCCAGCAGCGCAACATCGCTCTCTGCTTCGGGCAACAGCGCAAGGATATCGTCGTAGGTGAGTGCACCCTGCTGCTGCGCCTTTTCAATCAGTTGGGTCTGGATTTCCTTCCGTGAGACCATTCGTATCGTAGCTACCATAGCACAAACACCAAGCCCTGCCGACATAGCAAGGCTGTGCAACCTCTTTCACTAATCTTACCATCCAACGGTCAGGGTTCACAAAACCCTGTGGTGCTGCGTTTTTGCCTAGAGCGAAATAATCCCCGTCGTGTTGGACGGGGATTGCTCTAAACGTCACTAGATATAAGGTAACGACTCCGTGCGGTCTTGTCAAGTTAGTGGTGGACTCAAAAGACTCTGAATTAAGAAATCTATCGGCCCACGCCCACAACGATACACACCCGGACGATCATCAACGATGACGTAGTAGTTGTTACGGTCTGTAGACAATCCACCTACTGCCAGCACATGCGCTGTGCCATCCAGCACAATGAACTCCACAAACAGAATGCCGTTGGGATCAAACCCATAGGTTTGCAGGTCTGCATCCTCGGCCTCAATAAGGGTGTTAAAGTTCAGCAGCACTAGGGATTGTGCAATCAGGCTTGCCGCTTCGGTATCGAGGGTGCCTGCGCTGTTGGGTGCAGTCCAGGCACCGTCTGCTGCGCGGGTGATGGTGAAGGTGGTGCCGCTGTTGGGATCGCGCAAATTCACCGTCACGATATCGCGCACAGTGATGTCTGCAAACACGTAATCCTGTCGCCAGTCGGTAGAGAGCGGCAGGGGCGTAAAATAGGGCACGGCGGTTCGGGTAGGCGCGGTGGTCGCTGTGGGCGCAAACACGGTCGCCAATGCGTTGTTTTCGAGTTCCTGACGGCGATCTGGCAGAACTGCGACCAGCAGCGCCATCAGCCCGAACACGCCGAGCAGTCCAAGCAGGGCGCGCCGGTTCATCGTCTGCTGCGCCTCGCCCAAACCCCAAGCCCGAGCAGCAACACGACCCCTGGCATCAGGATGACGGTAAAGATGGCAATCTGGTCAAGCTGCTGCGGAGCGACAAAAATCAGCGGGACATCGGTAATGCGCGGCTGCACCTCAAAACTGACCTCATCGCTGTAGCCCGTCAGCCAGCCGATACCATCGGTAAACAGGATACCGTTGCCGGCAGGCGCGGCCACCTGCCCATTCGTCAGAAAGTCGTTATCGCCGATGAGCAGCAGCTTCGCGCCTGTTTCGGTATTGTGCGCCCAGGCGGCAACGCTCACCGGCCCGATATAGTCGTCATTGCGATCCATGCTGTAGTCACCGCGCGACGCCTGCTGTAAGTCCGTTTCGGCGAAACTGGCTGGCGAGGTCTGGATGACAAAGCCATTGGTCACCGGTGGTGTTTCATCCACCTGAACCGGACGGGCCACCCGGAACTGCGTCACCGAGTCTGGCACATCAGGATCATTGAGCCGATCTGTGATTGACGATCCATCTGAAAGCGCTACGCTCATGATATCGAATACCGTATCACCGCTGACCAGTTCATCAACGACGACCGCATCGAGCATGCGCAGCCCGAAAGTTTCCCACAGATACTGGTTAAAGACACTGTCTTCCGCCATGACTGGCGCTGCGCTGAAATCCACATCTGCGGTCACGAAGAGTCTGCCACCACCGTCCACATAGCGCGCCAGCACCTCAACGGCACCCGGTGTAAGCGGCTCAACCAACCGGGTAATGATGACCGCTGCAATCTCTGGGTTGATGTCCCCCCCCGTCGCAGCCAGGTCTTTAAGGTTAAGAGACAGCGGGGTGAGGCCGTTGGCCGAAAGTCCGGCGATCACGCCGCTTAGCCCGTTCTGCCCGGTGTCGTTCGGGTCGATGGCGCAGAAGCTTACCTCAAAGGCAATGTTGTATGTGCCATAGACCATCAGGCGAGCGATTGCCCCGGTGATGTCGCGTTCGGTGCCAAAGCCGATGGGCACCTCGATGTATAGCGTGAGGTCGGGTGTGCCGTCCGCGTTCACAAACGAGATGTAAACCTGACCATCATGGCTAACCCTGAACGCCTGGGCGATGGTCGGCTCTTCGTTCGGGTTGACGTACTGGCGGCGGATGAAACCGTTAGTCGCCATTTCGTACTGGCGAAAGATCTGGTCATCAATCTCGCGCTGTTCGAGCATGGCTGAACTGTAGAAGCCGGTGATCTGAACAGGTTCCGGCAGACGATTAATGACATCGAGCGAGGTTCGGCTGAGGGTGAACTTGTTGGACTCGGTCAGGTCATAAATGACGGCGGCACGCTGGCTGGCGATGTAAGCCATAACGACGATTCCGACCAGTAGCACCGTCCCGATGACAGACAAGGTGCCATAGCGCACCTGCCGCCCGGTAATCAGGCCGAGCGCATCTTCCGGCGTGAGCACGACCCATAACAGGATCCCGGCAATCCCCAGCAAGAGCAGCACAGCGACTACGGTGTCGGCGCTCCCCTGCCACAAGAGGATGATAAGGCCCAGAACGAATGCCAGCAGGCCAACAGCGCTGGCAACCTGCCCTGCCAGGGTCTTATTTACAGATGCGGTGAGATTGTTCATTCTTACCTGTACTACCTGCCTCGTCTTCTGTTTCCCTGCGTAACAAAGCGATCAACGCCAGCGGCGCGATTCCACAATGCGGATGGTGATAAACAGCATGATAACGATCAGCCCGGCATAATACACCACGTCCTCCAGGCGCAGGAGGCCAACGGCAAAGGACGCGCGAAAATGGCCGGGCAGCGTAAGGTTGCGGATGACCCGCGCCAGGTCAATGCTGGCGACGATTTCCCCTGCCTGGTCACCTAACCACAACAGCGTAAGGGCAATGAACCCCAGGAATGCCGCCACGATCTGGTTTTCCGTAACGGCAGAAAACAGCAGTCCAACGGCAAGCGCCGCACCACCATACAGCCAGATTCCAATGTATGAGGCGACCGTCATGCCAAGATCCGGGGCGGCAGAGATCGACACAAGGATAACCTGATAGACCAGCGTCAGCAGCAGCAGCACCGTGTAGAACGTCCACACGCTGAGGAACTTGGCGAAGACGATAGCGCTCTCGTGGATTGGGGCTGTCAGCAGCAGTTCTAGGGTCCCCTCACGGCTCTCTTCTGCCAGCGAGCGCATGGTGATCACCGGGGCAAACAGCACGATATAGAGTGCCATCGCCTTGGGGATGACAGCCGGATCTACCGAACGCTGCGTAAGGCTCGCCGTGATATCATAGTTGAAAATCAGCCCGGTGAGCAGGAGAAATGCAAACGCGATGAGATAAGCAACCGGCGAGGCAAAAAACTGCCCCAGTTCCCGGCGGTAAATTGTCCACATAGTTAACCTCGTTTGCGGCTCCCCACCAGATCCAGGAAAATATCTTCCAGGGTCGTATCCAGCGGACGCAGCTCCAGAACGATGTATCCTGCCATCTGCACACGCTCGGCAAGGTGGGGTCGCACATCAACGCCATCCTGCACACGAACGCTGAACCCTTCGCCGTCCGGCTGCACTTCGACAACGCCGGGAACGCTCTGCAGAAGGGTGAGCGCCTGTTTATGCGCTGCGCCACCCAGCACCACATAGAACTTACTGCCGCCTGTCCTCAGCTTCCTGCGCAGGGTATCCGGTGCGCCTTCGGCCACAATCTGACCCTTGTTGAGGATGATGACCCGGTCACAGACCTGTTCGGCTTCTGTGAGGATATGTGTGCTGAACATCACTGTGTGATCCTGCCCCAGGCTGCGCACAGCCTCGCGGACCTCGATCACCTGCTCAGGGTCAATGCCGATGGTTGGCTCATCAAGGATGATCACCGGCGGGTTATGAACCAGCGCCTGCGCCAGCCCCAGACGCTGGCGCATCCCTTTTGATAGTTTTCGCACCAGCGATTTGCGACGCGATGCCAGATCCACCCGTTCTAACGCGCGAACCGCCTCAGCCCGTGCCCTACGCACACCGCGCAGCCGCGCCCAGAATTCCACATAGGCTTCAACAGTCATATCAGGGTAAAGCGGAACTCGTTCCGGCATATAGCCGACCTGACGCCGTGCCTCCAGCGACTGACGGGTGACATCATAACCCGCAATTGTGGCAGTTCCTTCGCTGGGGGGCATAAACCCGGTGAGGATGCGCATGGTGGTGGTTTTTCCCGCGCCGTTTGGCCCTAGCAGGCCGAGAACTTCGCCAGATTTGGCGGTGAACGAAAGGTCATCAACGGCAGTAAACGCGCCATACCGTTTCGTGAGATGCGCGACTTCAATCATAAACACTCACACATAAACACTCACACAGGCACCCATCAACACTCCACTGAAATTTGCGGATGCTTAACAACAACTTCACAACTTCTAGCCGACTTTGACTTGTGCTATCCTTTCGAGGATACTACTGTGACCTGCGGAGTCCGTCAAGCGATAAATACAGGACACGCACAATTGAGTACAGGACGTTAACCCATGCAAGGATTACTCGCGCTTGAAGATGGCAGCACTTTCCCCGGTACCGGGTGGGGCGCACAGGGTGTGCAGACGGGCGAAATCGTCTTTAACACGTCCATGACCGGTTATCAGGAAATCCTCACAGACCCTTCTTATCACCGCCAGATTATCACCATGACCGTGCCTCATGTGGGAAACACAGGCGTCAACCGCGAAGATGTTGAGTCTGCGAAGGTGTGGGTATCCGGCTTTGTGGTGCGGGCGCTCAGCCCGGTGGTCAGCAACTGGCGCAATCGCGGTGACCTGGAGGGCTACCTGCGCGACCAGGGGGTGATCGGCCTGACGGATGTTGCAACGCGCGCGCTGGTACGGCACATCCGCGAAAAAGGCGTGATGCGTGCCGCCATCGCACACGGTGAGGCCGCCAGCGATCCTGCCGCGCTGGTGGAGCTGGCCAGGAACGCGCTGGACATGAGCGGGGCGAACCTGGTTGATGAAGTGAGCTGCGACGAAATGTATCACTGGACCGAACGCAGCGATCCGCAATGGTACCGTGATCACCGTTACGATCCGGCGGGGCCGCTGGTTGTGGCATATGATCTGGGTATTAAGCGCAACATCCTGCGGATGCTCACTGACCGCGGGCTTCGGGTTACCATTGTTCCGGCAGCGACCCCCCATGAAGAAGTGCTGGCGATGAATCCCGCAGGGCTTTTTCTGAGCAACGGGCCGGGTGATCCGGCGGCAGTGGACTATGCGATCGAGAATGTGCGCGGGTTGCTCGGCAAAGTGCCGGTATTCGGCATCTGCCTGGGTCATCAGATTTTGGGGTTGGCGCTGGGCGGTAAAACCGAGAAGATGCGCTTCGGACATCGTGGCGGCAACCAACCGGTGAAGAACCTGCTTACAGGCGTGGTCGAGATCAGTTCACACAATCACGGGTTTGCCATCACGGCAGACAGCGCACTCTCTGGTGCAGAGGTGACGCATATTAACCTGAACGACAACACGATCGAAGGCATCCGCCACACCGATCTGCGCGCGTTCAGCGTGCAGTACCATCCGGAATCATCGCCCGGCCCCCACGATTCGCTGTACCTGTTCGACGAATTTGTGCGCCAGGTGCATGATCAGGTGGCGAGCGTGCAAAGCTAAGCGCGCACATTGGGATTGTGAAATGGAGGTGAGATGAGGCGAGAAATCAGCCTGACCCTGCTGGCGGTGATGACCTCGGTCTACCTGGCCATCGCAGGGTTGTTCGCCCTGCAAACACCCGCATGGCAGACCCCGGACGAACCGGCACACTACAACTACATCGCACAGATTGCCGTAAACGGGTGCTGCCCTGAGATCACAATGGGCGACTGGGATCAGGCGTATCTTGAGACACTGAAAGCATCGCGCTTTGATGACGCACTGCTGGCAGATCTGAACACCATCCAGTATGAAGACCACCAGCCCCCACTGTATTATCTGCTGGCATCTCCCATCTACACAGTCACACGCGGCGACCTGGGTGCGCTGCGGCTGTTCTCTGCGGTGTTTGGCGTGGTCATAATCCTGTGCGCGTTTGGGGTGGGCGCGGCGATCTTCCCGAACCGTCCTGAAATCGGCCTGGGCGCGGCGGCATTCGTGGCATTTCTGCCACAGCATGTCGCGATACTTGCCTCGGTCAACAATGATGCTCTCGCATGGGCGCTGGTCGCCATGATCCTCCTGGGTACCGTGCTTTACGTGAACCAGGCGCGCAGAATCCGCGCCTATCATCTCGGTATTCTGGTGGGTTTGGGGCTGATTACCAAAGCCTCAACCTATATCATGGCGGGGGTGGTGGTGGTGGCCATCGGCCTGCGCTGGTGGACTTCCCAGCGCAGCGACCCTCAGCCCTGGCGCAAACTCGCACAGGAACTGGCGCTGTTCCTCGTTCCGGCGCTGCTGTTGGGGGGGGTATGGTGGCTGCGTAATTTTACGGTCTACGGTTTCCCGGACTTTCTGGGGCTGGCGGCCCACGATGCGGTCGTCGTGGGACAGCTTCGCACAGAAGACATGATCGCAGGTGTGGGGCTGAATGGGTATCTGCGTGCAGCCTTGCAGACCACCTACTACAGTTTCTGGGGAATGTTCGGGTGGCTGGGGGTACCCATGCCGACCTGGATGTACGCGGCTACGGCACTGCTGACGCTGACGGCACTGGTCGGGTGGATCGCCGATGCCCTGATCAGCCATCGCGAACCGATGACTGCGACCCAACGTAACCTATGGGTTGTGCTGGCGACGCTAAGCGCACTGTCGATACTGGCTTATCTCTACTACAACACAGAGTTTGTGCAGTTTCAGGCACGGTACATGTTTCCACTGCTGATCCCGGTGGGGCTGGCGCTGGCCCTGGGGCTGGATGGCTGGCGCAGGCTGTTCTTCAGGAGCAGCGTAAGCCGCTGGTCTGTGCCGCTGGTGATTTTCATCCTGGCAGCGGCAGATGTATGGCTGCTTATAAGGGTGATCGTGCCGGGTTTGACACCCTAGAACACCGGTGCTATCTTAAGGGTATTGTCCGCCGCAAGCGTTCAGGAACACCACAAACGATGACCCTAGAATTCACGAACCTGGTGCGACAGGTGCAGAAGCTTGGATCGATGCTCAACATCGTCGATTTCGACCTGGGAAGCCAGTTGGATGTCGCGCGGGAGCGCTTTGCCACCGCCAACGATATTGACTTCATCCGCGATCATATCCGCATTGTCCGCCAGTCGGATGTCAGCGGGTACCGAGGGGCTGCGCCGCTGGATGCCCCACATACCGAACCTGTGAACTTTGTTTATCCCCCACCAGAAGCGCCGCCACACGCCATCCTGATGGCAGCAGATGGTTCGCAGATCTACCCGGACGAACAGGCACCTGTACACTATTACCTGCTGAACACCGGCATCTTCATCTATTATCACGGCGCAGAAGCCACACCCACGCAGATGACCATTCCGCAGCTCTACTTTCAGAAGGAGCACGTCCACGATCGTGCCAACCGTGTGATCAGCAACCGCACCGTAGATGCGCGCCGCACGGTGAACGAGATGAAGCAGCTCGCGGCCCATGCCTGGGAACTGCGCAAACAGGATCCTGGCAGCAACATTGTATCGCTCTACGATAATCACCTGTTGTTCTGGGCTAACAGTGATGTGACCGGCAGCGATCAGATCATGCGCGATTACCATGCGGCGCTTGTGCAGCTTCACGATACCGGCGCGGTACTCGCTGGCTACCTGGATAACCCGTTTCGCTCGCGCGTGGTTATGCGCCTGCTCTACCTGCTTAGCCTCAGAGATGAGGCAGAAATCAAGCAGAAGCAGCAGGAACTGGCACGCGGAGGTGACCTTGAAGGGCTGCGAGACGCGCATCTGTTCCAGAGCATTCTGCAGCCGGGGGAGCGCAGCGCGATGATGGTGCAGAACTCGCCGCGCAACCTGAGTTATAAGCAACGCGGAATCAGCTACGAAATCGCGTTCTTCTATGTCAAGGTCTATAACAGCGTGCGCACCGCGATCGCGCGCGTGGACCTTCCCATGTGGGTAGCGCGCGATAAAGAAACCGTCGATGCGCTGCACGCGCTGATTCTGGAACAGTGCAAGATCCAGGGCCACACCCCTTATCCCTACGCCCTGACCCGCGCCGATGAACTGGCGTTCGTCAGTGGCAAGGACAAACGCAAACTCGATGAGCTGGTTAACATCGAACTGCGTAAGAAAGGTATTGAACCGCGTTACGGCTCCGCCAAAGACTTAAGCAAGATTGCAGCACGCAGCGATCAGCGCCCCTATGAACTGCGCACCGATCTGCGGTAGCGCTCTGGAGGACTTCCTTCCACGGGCTGGAAGTCCGTCAGCGTGCCACTGCCCGGTTACGACCCGCCGCGCATTCTCTCGATGCTTCCTTCCACGGGCTGGAAGCCCGTCAGCGTGCCACGCTGCGGTTGCTAAGGCGGCGTGGCTTTCGCGCGTGGAAGCCTGAACGCTGTGCGGGTGGTAAAGGGTCCAGCGCTGTGATTACACGGATTCTGGCAGCGTTTGGGCATCCCCTTCCGGGGCATTCCCAGGCGCTGGTGTTGGGACAAAATCGGGCAGTGTCGCTTCAAGACGCCTCATGGCGGGCAGCGCATACACAAAAGCCGTCAGCGTGACCATGACCAGCCCCACAACCACAAACATGAGGCCGATGCCCGCACCCGCTTCATAACCCACCAAAGGGGCGACAATCTGCCATCCTGGCTGGCTTACGGCGGGTTCAAACACACGATCCGCCAGCGGACCAGACAGCAGCGCAGAGACAGGCAGCAGCGCCATCGAGATCTGCCCTATGAGGGCAAACACGCGCCCCTGAACATCCGGCGCAACCTTAAGCTGCATGATGCTCATGAACGCCGCGTTGACCATAGGCAGCGGAAGGAACGCGAAAAACATGGCGGTTGCCAGAATGAGCGGCGTCTGGCCAATGCCAATGAAGATCATGCCTGCGGACGTCATCAGAAGCGCTGGCATGATGGTGTGAATGCGCGGGCGTGTTCCACCCCAGACTCCGAACACAATTCCCCCGGTCAACCCACCCAGGTTAAACAATCCCAGCAGTAAACCGGTCACTTGCTCGCTACCGGTGCGGGTCAGCAGATAGGGTGTGGTGACGTTGATTACAATCGTGATCAGAAAGTTCAGCAGCGAAATATACAGCAGCATGTACAGCAGCATGCGGCGGGTGTTAAGGTAGCGCAGACCGCCAAGAATTTCCTGCCACACCGTTCCGCGCAGCGCTCGCCCTTCCGCAGTCGCTGCGGGGTTCGGAATATGCACCGCAAACAGCACCGCCATCGCCGTCAGAAACGTGAGCAGGTCCACCACAATCGCACCCGTAACCCCCACTGTCGAATAGATGATGCCAGCGAAGGCAGGGGCAATAATACCGGCGGCGGGGCCGCTCATCTGCATCACGACATTAGCACGATCACGCTGGTCATCCTCAATCAGCATGCTCACCGATGCCCCAAAGGCAGGGTTCTGGAAGACACCAAAAATGGCCTGAATGAACGTGACAACGTACAGGTGCCACACTTCAAAGCTGTTGCTGGCCACACTGATCAGCAGGAGTACAGTGCCAAACGCCTGCCCAGCGTCTGCAATCAGCATCACTTTGCGACGATCCCAGCGGTCTGCCAGGACACCCGAAACCGAAGAGGCGAGAAGCACCGGCAAGGTGGCGAAAAATGAAACCAGTGCCAGCGGGGTTGCCTGCCCGGTCTGCTGAAAGATCCAGATGCCAAGGGCCAGACCACTGATGCGGCTGCCAATAAGGGAGAAAGTCTGTGTAATAATCAGTGTATAGAATGTGCGTGTTTTGCGCTGCATCTTGCACTCCTTATATCGGTTAATGGAAATATACGCACAATGAGGTCCTAAAGTTCACACAGATTCAAGAGCGTAGGGCAGCCGTTGTCAAACGAAGGCGCATACCCTTTGCATGCTATTCAAAAGTCCCGCGCACCGATACAATGAGCGCGTCTATGCAAGGGAAGAAAGCCAGTGGATACGCGTACCCGCCAGTCACTTGTTATCTATCTGTTCTACCTGATGATCGCCATATTGATTACGATGCCGCTCATCACGAACCTTTCCGGTCAGATGATCGGACACGAAACCAGTGACGCCTATGAAATGGGGCATCATCTGTGGTGGTTTCGCTATGCACTGCAAAACGGGGAACCCCTGTTCTACCAGACCCTACTGGCGTATCCAGAGGGTATCCAGGGTATTTCGCTGTGGGCGAACCCGCTCCAGTTCTTCCCCGCCTGGGTCTTTACGTTTCTGATGCCGGTCGCGGCGGCCTACAATATCACCATCCTGCTGACGATGGCACTCAACGGCTGGTCCGTGAACTGGCTTCTCACCCGTCTGCTGCAAAATGCGACGATCCATCCCCCGGCACTGCTGGCAGGGGTGGTTTTCATGGCATTCCCCACCTTTCAGGGACATCTGTTCGGTGGCCATGCCGGCCTCATGGTGATGTGGCCAGTGCCGTTCTTCGTCTACTACCTATGGGAATTTGCCCGCACTGCAACGCGTCGCAGTTTCCTGCTGGCGGTCCTGTTCATGCTGCTCAGCCCCGCCGGGCACACACTACAGCTCATCTATGTCGTCATGCCCATTGTTGCGTCAGCGTTCATCGCACTGGCGGCCCGTCAGAACTGGGCGGGACTCAGGCGCGCTGTGCTGGTCACCGCGGTGGGTGGCCTGATGCTGTTGATTTTCCTGCTCCCGGTCATGCAAGACACATTCGGGACATCGGTTTATGCCGATGACGGCGGTTATGTGGCGTTCAGCCTCGACCTGTTTGCGCTGGTCTCGCCCTCGTTTCAACATCCGGTCTTTGGCCAGTTGGAATACACCCATCGCGTGCTGGGGGTCAACAGCATAGAGGGCTCTGCATACCTGGGGATAGCGGCTGCGCTGCTGGGGGTTCTCGCCTTATGGACAAAACCTCAGGCGCGGTGGTGGCTGCTGCTGGCGGCGCTGGCGTGGCTCTTTGGGTTAGGCCCGCTGCTTAAAGCGTTTGACACGCCGGTGGTGCTGCGTGTTGGCGAGTATGAAACAGGTGTGACGCTGCCCTGGGCGCTGCTGTATGACCTGCCGGGCTTCAACCTGGCGCGCACGCCTGGGCGTTTCGCCTTTGCCCTGGCACTGGCCGCTGCTGTGCTGGCCGGGTTAGGCGCAGACAGCCTGTGGAAGGTCATGCGGCGTGGACGTATCGTGGTGTTTGTCCTGCTCGCTGCATTCATTCTGTGGGAGTACCAATCGTACTGGCCATTCCCGTCCGTAACGGCGGATGTACCACAAGCCATTGCCGATCTGGCGCGGCGTACCGATGTGCGCGCAGTTATGGATGTACCGACCGGCCATCTGCTGGCTGCCAAGGATGGCCTTTACCTGCAAACCTGGCACCAGCAAGCGCTGCTGGCTGGCCAGGTCACACGGCGGACACCCGTAAGCCCGGCAAAACTTGCCATCCTCGAAGCCACCTATGACCTCGCACTGTTGGAGGCGGGTGGGGTCGATATCGTTATTCTGCACAAACGCTGGGCCAGCGCAGCGCAATCTGCACGGGTGCGACAAATGGCAGACCCCGTGTATGAAGACTCGCGCTTCGCGGTGTTCGAAGTCCCAGATACAGCGCAGCTTTCGGATATCACCACCGTGCTGCCCGAAGACGAAACGCCTGTGCCGCAGGACATCTATCTGTATGCGCCTGCCCCCGGCTGGATCGATGTTTCAGGGACACTGCGCGGCGCAGCGGGCAGCGTGGATGTTACCC
>CAZQIJ010000033.1:0-19735 GCA_964592955.1 uncultured Anaerolineaceae bacterium | reverse complement strand
AAGCACATCCCCGACACTGCATTGAATCCCCAGAGCGCTCACATAATCCCGGACGGCAGAGCGCAGCGGGCCATAGCCTTCCGTCATCTCGTAGGAAAGCGCTTTGGCACCGTCGCGGTCAATCACCGTATTGATAGCATCCTTGAGGTACTGAATGGGGAAGACTTCCATAGGAGGCGCGCCAGACCCAAAACTGATGACGCCGGGCTGGCGTGCGAGACGCATCATATCGCGCAGCGACCGGTCATGTGACTGTACATCGCTCTTGCCCGGTACGCCTACTTTTTCTGCAGATGCCGCGCCATTGCTTTCGCGAGATACGAACGTACCACGCCCGGCATGCGCGCTCAGATAACCTTCTGCTCTCAGCTCTGCATACGCGTTCACGACACTGATGCGGCTGATGTTCAACTGCTGAGCCAGTTCACGGCTGGCTGGCAGGCGTGTACCAGGTGGGAGCGTGCCGCTCTCAATCTGAAGTTTGATATGGCGAATTAGCTGCCGATAAATCGGTTCTTCACCGTCTCGGTCCAAACTCACACCGAAATTGAGGGGATTCAACATGACGCAGCGCTCCGCAAGGGATAAGACCATCTATCACCATTTTACCATTCCGGTCTGCCCCGTGAAATGGTGGAGCATACTATTGCTGAACATCAACCGCTGCGCATGCAAATGCCCCGAACCTAAGCAATCTATGTAGCCGCAAGTACGCGTTCATACAATTCACGTGTATCTTTTGATGGAGGAATACCAACGGTTGACTGAAGAATTTCTTCCAAACGCAGATACTGCAGCCGCGCATCATTTACCATGCCCAGGTGAAGATACAGCCGCATCACCTCACGGTGAATATCTTCGCGTTCCGGTGCTTCCTTCAAGGACCGTGTGAAGAACCCCAGCGCCCGTTCACGATCCGCTCTGCGAAGTTGAATTCTTCCCATACCTATCAGCGCCTGGGCATAAAGCTGGCGCAGAACCTCACGCCGTTCATCCACCCACTTCATGCTGACCGTTTGCAGAAAGGGTGCCTTATACAGATCGATAGCCCGGTTGAGGAGATTCTCTTCTTTCCGTTCGTCAGTGGCCACCAGCGCCTGCTCCACAGCTTCCTGAAAATCCGAGACATCATAATGGCGCACAATTTTGTCACCGGGCATATAGAACCCGCTCGAATACTGTGTAAGCTCGTAATTCCCCTCGCCAGCCTCAACCTTCATGCTGATTCGTTCGCTGATTTTGCGTTTCGTAACATGAAAGACGTTGGTCGCTTCTTTCACCGTGAGGTTGGGCCAGAAGATCTCAAAAATCTCGTCGCGCGTCAGCAGTGGCCGGTCAATGAAGAAGAAGAAGAGATTGCGAGGAAGCGCGCCATCCCAATTGGTGATCTGCTGGCCATTCACCAGTGCATAACCGCGCCCAAGCGCGTAAACTTCAAGCTGTGGTTTCGGGCGTTCTTCCACCGTAAACATGACGTTATTCTTACGATGTTCTGTGCCAAGAACCACGGCTTCGCCATTGGTCACCATGTCATACCAGGGTTGGTGGGTG
Source organism: uncultured Anaerolineaceae bacterium (assembly GCA_964592955.1). Classification (GTDB taxonomy): domain Bacteria; phylum Chloroflexota; class Anaerolineae; order Aggregatilineales; family Phototrophicaceae; genus CAZQIJ01. Next base: position 18,184 of record CAZQIJ010000033.1, on the reverse strand, counting down.
AGCAGGCGCGAGCTGATCGCTATCTGCGCGTTTTCTGGCAAACTGGCAACAAACGTCCGTACAAACTTATAGAAGTCGTCATCAAAGGTGACGCGATCCAGTTCGTCAATATAGAGTACGAGGGGATCTGCGCTGTACGCTGCGAGATCCTGCGCCAGGCATGTACCGATTTCAACAGGATTGCCGCGTTCCAGCACCTCCATCGTAGCGCTGCCGAACCGGCCCAGCACGTCGTCCAGTTCGCGCACCAGGCCACCCACCCAGTCCGAGAGGGTGTTCTCGTTATTGGGGATACGGTAGTAAAGCAGTCCTTCTTTCGCATTGTTCAGGAAATGGCTCAGAAATAGATTTCTATAACTGATCCAAGGGTAAAGCAGCACGATCTTCTTACCCTGGCTGCGATTACGAAAGGAGTCAAGCGAAACGCGGGTTACAATTTGGTGGATCATTGAACTGGCCTTCCAGAATGGTTGCAATTGGATAACACTGTGTCTCCTGAAACCGACCGATTACAGAGATTTAAGCACAGCACATTTGTAACGTCAATAAAGTGAAAAAATTTTCAAACAGATTCGCAACTGCTTTAGAATAAAAGAAAGGCCCTTGTGTGACGGAACGTGCCCGTAACCTTTCAGCCATGGTGTTAAGCCTGGAGCCACTGCTGCTGGCGCTGATCCTGTTCGCCTTCTGGTTTCCATCGCCCGAACGCGATTCATGGGTGTGGATGCTCGGACTCCTGATACCCGTTTATGGGGCACGCTACTTCACTGCGAAACACTGGTGGACGCCCACGCCACTGGACGATTACTTCCTGGCATTTACCGCTTTATGCCTCATCAGTGTTTTCACTGCGCCCTACGAAACGCGCGGGCTAATTCTGCTTTTCAGGCCGCTGGCCAGTATGGCGCTCTTCTATTGGTGCGTCGAATATGCGCGTTCGCATCGGACGATCAGGCCGCTGATTACGATAACTATCGGCGCTGGCATGTTTCTGGGAATCCTCGGCATCACCGCGCTGGATGAACGCTCCCTGAGCAGCATCGTCGATCGGCTTCCGGCGGCCACTGCGCCTTTCGTGGAGGCTTTGCCCCGTCTGCAAAACTTCCCGGTATGGGTCGGCGGCTTTAACCCCAACGAACTTTCCGGTGTACTGGTTTGGCTGGCACCCCTTCTGCTTGCTGTCGGAATGGGTCGCACAGCGGGCAAGTTCCGCCCCCGGCTGGCGCTGGCCGCATATGTGCTCATTGTCTTCGCCCTGCTGTTTGGCCAGAGCTTATCGGCACTGATGGGGCTGGCATTGGGCACCGCTGCTGTTGTAGTGACAAATACCCTGCGCCGACCCCTGATCGCAGTCGTCGCCTGTGCTGGAATTCTTGTACAGATAGTAGTTACATTATATCCTGCCAGAATCGAATCTGCTACTGCGATTTTTCCTCAGCTTACTTCAAGCGTGAGTATGCAGCACCGCCTTGAACTGTGGCAGAGCGCTTCCAATATTCTACAGGATTACCCGCTGACCGGCAGCGGCATTGCCACGTACCGCAGCCCAGCCGTGCGCGAACGCTATCCAACCCCCGGATTCTCACCCTGGGATGCCGTCCACCCACACAATGAACTGCTTCAGTTTGGGACGGACCTGGGCCTGCCGGGGATGATCGTCGTTGCAGCCTGGTATGCTGCGGCAGGATACATGCTGCACCAGGTGGAGCGACGGTCTGACAGCCACGAAGCAAAATGGTATGCGGTGGGACTGGCGGCAGGGCTGCTTGCCCATCTGGTTTACGGCCTCGCGGATGCCATTCCGGTCTGGGATCGCTTCGGTTTCGTGTTCTTCTGGATGCTGGGGTTGGCAGCAGCACAATATGTGCTGCTGCGAGAACGAACGGCTCAGGCCGAACCATCCTCCACACCCGATGAAGCAGAGGGTACCTCGGCGTCGGCGGCAGAAGCGCTGTCAAGATAGCACAGCATTTCCGTGCGCGCGTGTGCATACATATGCCCCTCGATTTCCGCCAGCGTTGTCCTTGGAATGTGATCCCACAAACCGCGCTGCATGTCTTCACCAGAGTCCAGAAAAGCGCGCATTTCCTGCGGTGTCCGTGCGATGCGATCCCCGAATATCTCCAACGTCTGACTGCTGCCCTCTGGTTTGATCTGATCGTAAATCAGCAACTGCCAGCGCCGCAGATCATCGTCAGGGATAAATGGGAGCCAGTTGTCGGGCTGTGCCCGCTGCAGATGTTCGGGCTGCCAGTGTTCCAACTGGGCGAAGTCACGCTCATCCATATAGATGAGAATAATGTGCAGCATGTAGAATCGGAACATCCGATCCCCCCACTCGCGCGCAGCAAAATGCGGCCCAACCATCTCCTTGGACCAGATTTCATCCATACACAGATGCGCCACATAGCCCGCCACAAATGCGCGCTGCGACGCCGAATGCGGTGTCCACAGCATGGGATACTGGCGCAGCATCACACGCCAGGGGGCTTCGTCCAGCGGTTGGCCATAAGCATAGAAGTGGGTGACTTCGCGCGGCGTACCGGCTCCAACACGGGCATCTGCCGCGACATTGCCAAGCAGAAACGCGCCGCGCTCGGCCATCAGCAGCGTGCGGAAAGCCTCCGGCAGGGTAGGGTCCGTAAAAAGGCGCTGTGCAACAGCGAGATGCGAAAACGGAGTTGGCATAGTCAGCCTGTGCTATTTCGTCGGATTGAAACGCGTGAAACGCCATTTTAGCGCGAGTCGCGCACTGGGAGTAGACCACAGCTTGCGGTAACGCGGACGAAATCGCCGCTCACCCAACCTTCAATCGCCTGGCCGGGGTCATCTGGCGAACGATACTGAACATACCACCAGTCGCTGCCAGCAGTGCGCCCATAACCGTTGAGGGCAGTTTCAAACGGAATCGTCAGCAAAAGCTCGGCCTCCAGATCCGGTTGGGTGCGCACATTCACGTTATACAGCGTAACCACCACACACGGGCTGGGCAGCGTGGGAACTAAGGACGGTGTCGGAGAGGCATAACGCACGCGTGTGAGGCTGGGTGTGGGTGTGGGGCGCGGTGTGCGGGTGGCACTGGGTGTTAGCGTGGGCGCTGTCGTGACAGTTATGCTGGCGGTAACCGTTTGGGTGCGCGATACTGCTGCTGCGGTGAAACCTGTAACTGCGGCCACAGGCTGCTGAGAAGAAACCCCTGGCGGTGTTAACTCGAAATAGCGGGACGTAAGTGGCACCGCAAACCTCGCCGCAACAATAAGCGCCGCTACCCCCAGTGTCAGCAGTCCTCTGGAGGCACGCAGGCGCTGTGGACGGAGCACCTCCACCAGCGCAATCACTATCCCCACTATCCCCAGCACCGATCCCATCAGCATAACCACAGCGACGACAACAGAGGTCAGCGCGCCGTCCAGGGCATCAACGGTCATCCCGGCGAGGGTAATGAGCGCGGCAGCAAAGGCGGGAAAGAGATCCACAAAACCGAGAGAAGACCTGCGAATTCGGAGGAGCGAACCCACTACAAGTACCAACGCAAATACCGAACCGCTTACAACCAGAAGCACTTCCACAGACTTCACCATTACAGCTAAAGAACAAACGGGGACATCAGTGCCGGATGTCGGGCAGGGTCTGGCGCGCCAAACCTCTGCACTCGTGCGCGTTCCAGGCGTTTTCTCCACAGGGAGACAGTCGATTTCAGTCGGTCATCCGGTTCATTATCGCTGCGCAGCCAAAGGTGTGCAAGACAAAAACGGGGCAGCATTGTGCGGCCCCACAAACCTTAACCCGCGCTTCACCAACTATGCATCGTAGGCCGAAAGCAGCACAGGCTGACCATTCACCAGGGCATACCAGTACGGTACCCAACCAATCCCGAAGAGATCGACATTGATATCTTTTTTGTAGGGCGTGATGATGTAATCCTGCGACTGTGCTGCGATGCGTGCCCACTTGTCATTGACCTCGCCCAGCGCTTTTTCAAACAGGGTTTCCAGTTCCTGCATTTCGCGCTCGATCTCGCCGATGATGACGCGGCTTTCTTCGATATCCTCGGCAGTCTGGCGGCGATAGCGCGAGGCGCGGCTCATGCGCGAAAGCGTGTAGGTCGTGCGCCCTTTCCATAGGCTTAGCAGCGCCTCACCTGTCGTGTAAAGCTCTTCGCGGCGGCGTCCCTTAAGTTCGGTCTTCTCGCTGTCCAGTTCCATCTCTTTACGGCGCAGGCTATCTTCCAGCTTCTCCATCTGCGCAGCGAATTTCTTGGAAATGGTGTCCATTTCAGCGTCACGCCCCTCGCGCGCTCTCTGCTGCAGTTGCGCCTGATAGTGGCTGAAATCCTGGTCAGGATTGCCGTAGACCTTCAGTTCAGCGTTAAAGGGCAGTGTCAGACGCGCCGTGCTGTAGAGCATGTCCACAACCTCGCGCTTCAATGCCGTCAGGCGGGTATTGTCGCTGAGACCTGGGGGGATATCCCCAAAGAGGGCGGGTGTGGCAGGTTCTCCCACCAGCCCACGCGGATCGACCGGGTCTACCTGGTAATCTTCCCAGCGGACGATACCTGCACGTTCCAGGTCATAGACGTGATAGGCATAGTTGCGCGCTGTGAAGATGCTCGTCTTCTTATCCTGGTAGCGCACAACGACCTGCACCATGAGCATCGGTTTGTAGAGCAGGCGCATCGCACCCAGGTTCTGTGCCTGGAACTGCGTCCGCTGCTGCCATTCCATGAGGGCCTGCTGGTTATTCACCATAATCGGCAGGTAGTACTGCGGTGTCGTGGCACTTAGCACAGGCCGGTTTTCAGAATACCCCGCCACCGGCTGCGCGGGCTGGCTGATGGCCTGCCGTGGCTGAAGCGGCTGCGAGAAGCCCTGTGGTGCAGACGGCTGCACGGTCTGTGCGCTGAATTTTGGCAGACCAGGCAGGGTGGGTGGCGCACCGGGCAGCGAGGGCGGCGGCGGCGGCGCGCCAGGCAGCGCCGGTGCGTTGGGCTGCGTCCACCCTGTTTGCCCGCCCTGACCATAGCCCCCAACAGACTGCCCGTAATTGGCGGCCATCTGTGCCATAAGCTGCTGACGCTGCGAGGCCATGAGCAACTGTACCTGCTGCCGCGTAAGCGGGCCGCGCAGGTAGTTCATCGCCCAGCGTGTGTGAATGAGCAAGGGTGTCTCGGTATCGTGAACGTTGCGCATCAGGAAGACACGCGGCGGAATATCCGAAATCAACTGCTCAATGTCGCGCAGGCGCATGTCATCCTGGGCATTGGCCAGCGACTGCAGCCCAGCCATAACCTTTTGTTTGTCGTTTTCCGACGACAACCTGCCGATAAACCAGGTGCCGGCATTGGTCAGCCCCTTATAGTCCAGGTCACCGGGGTTCTGCGTTGCCAGAATCAGGCCAATCCCGAACGCGCGCGCCTGTTTCAGCAGCCGCAGCAGGGGTTCTTTGGTGGGCGGATTCTTGGGGTATGGCGGGAAGTAGCCATACATCTCGTCAATATACAGCAGCGCGCGCAGGCTGGTCGTACCGCTCAGGCTGCGCATCCAGCCCACCATATTCTCCAGCAGCAGCGTGATGATAAACAGGCGTTCGGCGTCAGAAAGATGTGCGATGTAGAAGATCGAAACGCGCGGGCGACCGTTCGGCTGGTAGAGCAGGCTTTGGATGTCCATAGACTGCCCCTGCATCCAGGATTGGAACGACGGCGCGGCGATAATGCTGTTCAGCTCCTTCGCCAGCTTGGAACGGTTGCGCTCCGAGATGTACTGGTCAATGGGCAGAACACCAAGCTTGTTGAAGGGTGGGTTCTGCACCTGCAGGATGATTTCTTCGAGCGTGAGGTCCTGCCCCTGCCTCCAGGCGTTCTCAAAGATATTGGCAATCAGCACATGTTCTTTGTCCTGCATCGGCTGTGCCTCCACGCCAATCAGGGCCAGCAGCGCCGTGACGACCCCGTTGATGCGTTCGCGATACGCTTCTTCGTTTCCGGCCCATCCCTCGCGCGGGGCAGCCAGCGATGCCATGATGTTCACAGGCAGGCCGGCATCAGAGCCAGGCGTGTAAATGCTGTAGTTTGCGGCGCGTTTCAGCCAGCGCAAGCGATCCGGCACAATACCCCAGGTCGCCAGGCCATCGCGCCACGTGTGCGCCACATCTGCAGAATAGCTTGGAATATCCTGCCCGGCACGCAGCGCGTCATCAACATTTATCCAGGGCTGAAAATCCTGCGGCTGCAAGTCCGGGAAGGTCAGTACCAGGTTGGTGATGTCGCCCTTGGGGTCGATGATAATTGCCGGGATGTTGTCCAGAATCGCTTCTTCCAGCAGCGTGATGCACAAGCCTGTTTTGCCGCTGCCTGTCATCCCAACAACGACGGCGTGTGTTGTCAGATCGCGCGAATCGTAATATACAACATCATCTTCCAGGCGGTTGGCCTGTGGATCGTATCGCCGCCCCAGATAAAACGTTGTTGGTGCTTCTATAAACGGCATAAGGTTTCCTCATTGACGAATGTGTTCGGAACATTGTTCTAACGTCAAGTATAACATAACTCCGTCCGCTGCCTGAGGGCTAGAACAGACGTTTTATGACTTTCTCACGAACTGATCACCGTCCAGAAGATCAGTACGAGGTTGACGACGATCTGGCAGATCCAGGCCGCGGCCAGGCCGTTGCGCTCCCGCACATAGCCGTAAATCTCGTTCATCATCAGCAGGACGATGCTGATGACCACTGCCACCATCGGGTAGCCGACCAGGTCGAGCAGCGGAAAATATAACACAATCGACCAGAACGTACTCATCAGGCCGATCAGCCAGAAAGGCCGGTTCTCCTGCAAAATGCCCCGGAAGAACAGTGTTTCAGAAATAGGGATGACAAACAGCAGGTAGGCAAGAATCGTCCCGGTGGTCATCATTCCGAAAAGACGTTCTACCGCCGTTTCCAGCGTGATACCGCCGAATGCGACCATCGGCAGCGACAGGATCAGCCCAAAGCTGATGCCCCAGATGATATTCTCCGGCGTCTCCTGTTCGATGCGTGCGGTTGAACCAAACAGCCAGGCCGTTACGCCAAACAGCGCCAGCACCCCCCAGGCAATAGTATAGCGGAAGTCCCCATTCCCAGACGCGATGAGCGGCGAAAGCCCGATGCTGAGGGCAATAGCGATCAGATAGCCGAAAATTGGGTCATTGGTCGTCCCGCGATACGCCACGCGCCCACCATCGAACGCCGCGTCATCGTCTTCTTCAACGTCATCGCTGTAAGCCGAGTCGTCCGTGATCTCTGGTTCGGGAGGTACCGGGCGTATCTCTGCGGGCAGGCCAGATGGCGAGGATACCAGTTCTTCGTCAGTCATCGTTATTGAGTCAGCACAGTCTTCAGTGCGGAGATCACAGTCTCTACTCGTTCGCGGTTGATCCAGTAGTGCGTTACCAGGCGAAACGTGCGTTCACGGCCAGGATACGGGCTGATGATGATGTTATGGTCCTGTTTCAGCCGAAGCCCCAGCTCATCCGGCGTCAGCGGCGCATCCTCTGACAGGTCAAAGAAGACGAAGTTCGTCTTCACGCGGGTCAGGTCAACGCTGAGATGCGCCATGCCAGCCAGACCCTCGGCCAGCGCGCAGGCGTTTGCGTGATCGTCTGGCAACCGCTCCACCATCTCGCGGATTGCGATCAGCCCGGCAGCCGCAAGGATTCCACCCTGACGCATGCCACCACCCAGCATTTTGCGGACATGCCGTGCTCTATCAATGAACTCGCGTGATCCTACCAGCACCGAACCCGCAGGCGCGCACAACCCTTTCGACAGGCAGAAGGTCATGCTGTCTGCCGGGGCAACCAGATCAGCCGCCGGAATGCCGAAGGCCGCTGCCGCATTGAAGATGCGTGCGCCATCGATATGCAGTTTAAGCCGGTGCTGGCGCGCGATTTCTGCGACGCTTTCGGTGTATTCAACGCTCAGCGGCATGCCGCCCACTGTGCCCTGTGTGTTTTCCAGCGCGATAAGGCGGGTCGTTGGGAAATGAATGTTCTTACCACGCACCGCGCGCCGAATGGCGTCCAGGGCCAGCGTACCGTCGTCTTGCACAGGTACCGTGTGCGGATGAACACTGCCCAACGCAGACAGCCCGCCCGCCTCATACACAAAGGTATGGGCCTTGTCTCCCAGAATGATTTCGTCACCGCGCCCGCAGTGCGCCAGCACTGCCGCCATATTGCCTTGCGTGCCGCTTGTCACAAACAGCCCGGCCTCTTTGCCAAGCAGTGCCGCAGCTTCGGATTCCAGTGCGTTGACGGTAGGATCTTCGCCATACACATCATCACCTACCACTGCGTTGGCCATCGCTTCACGCATTGCAGGGGTGGGCCATGTCACCGTATCGCTTCTCAGGTCAATTACATCCACTGGCGCATTCCTTCAGCTCAGATTACGAGTCGCAGTCGCAAGCCGGAATCTTAGCGCAATCCCGGCCAAGCGCAAGCCCATATCCCACGTCAATCCCTCTTGTGACCCATTGTGATCTGCTTAAACCCTTTACAATCCTCTGGTTGTGTGCTATCTTCTGGGCAACCTACCAAAGTGAGGATCACAGATGTTCACCAAAACTGATCTCAAAATGCGGACTTTCCGCTGGGGTGATCTGCCTGCCGTCGTTGACCTGATCAACCTACACAACGAAGCAATGGGTGAGGAAGAACGCGAAAACGTGCAGGAGTTGGAACAAGATTGGCGTACACCCAATTATTACCCTGAACGCGACTACCATGTCGTTGAAACCCCGGATGGCCAGATGGTCGCCTTTTCCTTTATCGAACCCGTACCCTCCGCCCCAAACAAAGCCTATGCCTTCTGTGTAGTCCACCCGGAATTCATGGGGCAGGGCATCGGCACAGACCTGATCCAGCACGGGGACAAACACTTTATGGCGCTTTCGCGCGACATCCCAGAAGACAAACCGCTCTATGTGCAGCGCTGGACGAGTGAGCGCGAAAAGCCTGCAATCGCGCTCATTGAGGCTCAGGGATACACACAGGTGCGCACTTTCTACGAGATGCGCATCACACTTAACGGACCTGTGCCCCCGGTCGAATTCCCAGAGGGTTTCGCCCTGCGCCCGTTTAACCCCGAAACCGACGCCCGTGCAGTACACCTGGCGCATCAGGAATCGTTCCGTGACCATTGGGGCTACACCGCAGATACCGATTATGAACAGTGGGCACACCAGCTCGCGCATCCTGACTTCGACCCTGACCTGTATCTTGCCGCCTATGAAGGGGAAGACATCGCGGGGATTGCCATCTGCCGCCCCTGGGGGCCAGACCAACCGCAGCTCGGTTGGGTCAACATCCTCGGTGTGCGTAAGGCGTGGCGCAAACGCCGCCTGGCATCTGCACTGCTGCGGCATGCCTTTTATGTGTTTCAGCAGCGCGGGTTTGCTCAGGTCGGGCTGGGTGTGGACGGTGCCAGCAAGACCAATGCCGTAGCCCTTTATGAGCGCAACGGGATGCACATCCACAAACAGAGCTACAGCTTCCGTAAGGTGCTGCGCGGCAGCGCTGAGGCCATCCAGGATTAAGCCATCAGCCAGGCCTACTCCCGGCAGATGCGGTCTTGCGTATACTGACGCTTGCCCGCAGCATGAAGCTGAAGGGGCAGAGAAGTGGCCGAAAGGATACTCAGATGCAGTTTTCAATTGCAGATGTCACGCTCGAATACTGTGCGGCCTGAAATTACACATCACGCGCTGTCAGGTTGACAGACGAAGTGCTCAGTGACCGCGAAATCGAAGCCTGGATCCGGTCCTGAAACCTGATTCCGACAACCGGGGGCAGGTTTGAAGTGATCGTGAACGGTGAACTGCTGTTTTCGAAGAAGGCGCTGGGACGCCATGCAGAACCCGGTGAAATCAAAACGCTGCTTGCTGCGCGCCTGGCCAATCTCCGTTGAGAAAACAGAGAAACGAATCAGACCTGACACCATCCGGGGTGGTATCAGAACGCAGACTCACGAAACGCCATGCCAGGTCTGAAGCGGTTCCCCGGTAGGGTCCTGCTCTGATGCAGGTGCGCCGGTATTTCCGCATCAGACTGCATGTGAAGCACCAGTGCAGCCGTCACCCTCGCGAATTCATTGGACTGGCAGCGATGAACCGAACCGCCAACCTTGAGGATGGCGGTTCGGTTGATTCACAGGCGTTATTCAAGGTTGCTGTTAGCAGACCACTGAACGCCTACCCGTTCGTAGCTGACGGTAAGGCATTCCTCGATCATTTCCGTCGAAGTCGAGCTGAAATCCGAATAGGTGACAGAGACCAGGCGCGCACCCTCCAGGATCCAGCGCCGCGCCTCCACACCGTCATCCACCGCGATAATGGCTACGGTGCGCGCGGCATCCGGGTTGCTCATGGTCTCGCGGATCCATTTGTTCAGCGGCAGGTTGCCGTCACGCTGTACCATTTTGGTGATCAGCATTGTGCTGTCGGAATCTCCAAACAGCGCCAGGCCGGAAATCCGAAAAACGCCGTTTGCTTTCTCCCCATTGACCTCAACCTCAAACTCGTTGGCGCACAGGCTGTCTAGGGCGATGAATGTATTTTCCTGGTCAGTCATTGCCGCTCACTCCTTGATGTAATTACCCTTAGGCCACCAGTATACCAAACCGCTGCCCGGTGCGCATTTGATCGATTTCAGCTATACTCGATTGGCACATGAGTTCTAGAACGAGACAGGTTAGGAAAACGCTGTGACGCTGACAAACCGAGATATTGTCACGATTTTTGACAACATCGCTGACATGCTTCAGATCAAAGGGGAAAGCATCCACCGGGTCTTGTCGTATCGCCGTGCCGCCGAAAGTATTCGGGAACTCCCGCGCGACCTGCGCGCAATCGCAGCGGAGGGCCGCCTTACAGAAATTGCAGGCATTGGCGATACGCTGGCTGAGAAAATCGAAGCGCTGCTGCAGACGGGTCAGCTTGGCTTTTATAACAAACTGGCACAGGAAATCCCGGTCGGGGTTGTGGAGATGATGCGCGTTAACGGTGTGGGGCCAAAGAAAGCCGCGCAGTTCTACAAAGAACTCAACCTGAGGAGCATCCAGGAGCTTGAAACAGCGGCGCGGGCTGGTAAGCTGCGCGGGCTGCCCGGCATGGGTGCGAAAAGCGAGCAGAAAATCATTGAGGGTATTGAGGCGCTCGCCCGCCAGACCGGGCGCACCCCCCTGGGCACAGCGCTGCCCGCCGCACAATCGATCCTGGATGTGCTGCTGGGGCTGCCCCAAAGCCTGCACGGCGCGGTCGCTGGCAGCATCCGGCGCGGACGTCCCACCATCGGCGATATCGATCTGCTGGTCGCGGTGCGCCAGTTGGAAGACGCAGCGCCCATTATGGATACGTTTGTGAGACTGCCAAACGTAGCGCGCGTGCTGGGCCACGGGCCAACAAAAAGCTCCATCGAACTGCTTAACGGTCTCCAGGTGGATGTACGCGTGCTGCCCGAAGAGCGCTGGGGTACCGCGCTGGCATACTTCACCGGCAGCCAGCTTCACAACATCAAAATGCGTGAACTGGCACTGGCACGCGGCCTGAGCCTGAACGAACATGCCTTCAGCCCCGTGGATGCCAGCAACACCATTATCGAAGATGCGCCAAAAATCTACTGCGCAACCGAGGAAGAAGTGTACCAAACCGTGGGACTGCCCTGGATCCCGCCCGAAATGCGCGAAGATTCCGGAGAACTTGAGCGGGCACAGCAGGGCAGCCTGCCCACGCTGATCACGCGCAGCGACATTCGCGCCGACCTGCATATGCACACGACGTGGAGCGATGGCCACTTTTCCATCCGGGAGATGGCGCACGCGGCCCGTATGCGCGGTCACCAGTATATTGTCATCACCGATCATTCGCGCAGCCTGGGCGTTGCCAACGGTCTGACCATCGAACGTCTGCTGGCCCAGCAGGAAGAAGTGCGGCGCGTGGATGCCGAAATGCAGGGCGAGTTTCGCGTGTTTCATGGTACAGAGATGGACATCAACGCCGATGGCTCGTTGGATTTCCCGGACGAAGTGCTGGCGAAACTGGATTTCGTGATTGCATCACTGCATGTCAGTTTAAGACAGGAGCGCGACCAGATTACGCGCCGTTTGCTGAACGCGGTGAATAACCCGCATGTGGACCTGATCGGCCATCCGCGCGCCCAGATGATCCCGAACCGCGAGCCGGTCGATGCGGATATGGATGCGGTCTTTGCAGCAGCGCAGCAGACAGGCACGGCTTTTGAAATCAACGCAAATCCGCACCGGCTGGATCTTGAAGCGCAGTATGCACGGCGCGCCCTGGAGCTGGGTCTGAAGCTTGCCATTAACACCGACGCACATCATGTCGATGAGATGGATCTGATGAGCTTTGGCATTACGACTGCGCGCCGCGGCTGGGTGACAGCGAATGCCGTGATCAATACGTGGCCGGTCGAGCAGTTTCTCAGTTGGGTGCAGTCACGTGGGGCAGGTGCATGAGACAGCCGGAGCAATCATCGCAAGTCCCCTTCAGGCTCCCGTTGTGGTCACTGCTGCTGACGGGTGTCCTGGTCCTGGCCGTGGTGGGATGCCTGGCAGCGCTGCTGATCGCGCTGGGAGGCCGAACGGCTCCTGGCGGTGAACCCGTTCTGATTGTGCTGACCGCCGGGCCGCACAGCAGCAGCAATCCTGGAGCCGCAGCAACTGAGCCGGTGGCAGCGCCTGACCTCTCGACCAGCGCGCCTATAACCGTCGCGTTTGTGCTGCAGGGTCCCACGCTGCCACCGCCCAATATCACCCCAACGCCTGAAAGCATCGCCATCGGACGAACGATCCGCGTGATTGATGTTGGCGACCAGCAGCTTAACGTCCGCGACCGTCCGGGGGTACTGGAGTCGACGATTGTCTTTCGCGCCCCGGAAGACAGCCGCTTTGTGATCAGTGAAGGACCGCAGCAGGCCGACGGTTTGACGTGGTGGCGCATTCAGGACCCTGCCAGCGCCTCACGTACCGGGTGGGCAGCCGCGAATTATCTTGAAGTAATCAGCACAGGGCAATAACGATGCAGGATGAACTCACGCTGCGCGCAAACGAGCTGCGCCAGCTTCTCAGCGAATATGCGTATCACTATTATGTTCTCGGTCAGCCATTGGTCACCGATGCGCAGTTCGACGCGCTGTATAACGAACTGGTGGCACTGGAAACCGAGCACCCGGAACTCATCACACCGGATAGCCCCACACAGCGCGCAGGCAGCGACCTATCCGAAGACTTCCCGAAAGTGCAGCACCCCGCGCCCATCCTCAGCCTAAGCAATGCCTACTCTGAAGCAGATTTGCGTGCGTGGGAAGACCGCAATCTGCGCCTGCTGCCCAGCGGCACAACGCTCGATTACACGCTAGAGCCGAAACTTGACGGGCTGACTATTGTCATCACATATGAGAACGGGGTGATGAGCCGCGCGGCGACACGTGGCAACGGCATTATCGGCGACGACGTGACCGCCAACGTGCGCACCATCAGGAATGTGCCGCTGCGCATTCCGGCACGTTCGGACGGCCCCGCCGCCCCAGAACGGTTGGTCGTGCGCGGTGAAGTCCTGTTTCTTAAAAAGGATTTCGAAACGCTCAACCGCCGTCAGGAGGAAGCCGGTCTGCCGCTGTATATCAACGCCCGCAATACCGCCTCTGGCACGCTCAAGCAAAAAGACTCGCGCAATACTGCTGCGCGTCCGCTTACGGCATATGTGTATGGCATCGTAGAAATGGTGGGTGGCCCGCCGCTGGATACCCAGTGGGATATGCTGCGCTATATGCAGGATCTGGGCTTCCAGATTGGCCCGGATTCCGCGCATTATCCCACGTTATCCGACATTATCCAGCAGATTCCCACCTGGGAATCCCGCAGAAACCAGCTCCAGTTCGAAATTGACGGCGTGGTGATTAAGGTCAACGACCTGCGCAGCGCACAGGAACTGGGAATTGTCGGTAAGGATCCGCGCGGGGCAACAGCCTACAAATATCCAGCGCAGGAAGTCAGCACCAAACTGACCGGCGTCACCCACAACGTGGGGCGAACCGGCAAACTGACACCCACCGCACAGCTTGATCCGGTATTTGTAAGCGGGGTGACCGTCGTGAACGCTTCGCTGCACAATTACGACTTCATCGAAAATCTGGACATTCGCATTGGCGATACCGTAATTATCAAGCGTTCGGGGGATGTGATTCCTTACGTTATCGGGCCAATCCCCAGCCTGCGCGATGGCAGCGAGCAGGCCATTAAACCGCCGCAGTTCTGCCCGGTGTGCAATACCCCTATCGTTAAGCCAGAAGGTGCCGTCGATTACTTCTGCCCAAACCCCCAATGCCCGGAACGCGTGTTCCGCCAGCTCGAATTCTTTGCGTGGCGAGGCGGCATGGATATCGAAGGGCTGGGCCCACAAACCGTGAAGACGCTGCTGGATAAAGGACTGATCCGCGATGAAGCCGATATCTTCACACTGAAGCGTGATGATCTGCTTCAACTGGAGAAATTCGGAGAGAAAAAAGCCGATAATCTGCTGGCCGGTATCGAGAAAGCGAAAACGCGCCCCCTGCCACAGTTTCTCGCAGCGCTTGGCATTGATGGTGTGGGGGGCACAGTGGCGGAGCTGCTGGCCAGGCATTTCGGTTCGGTGGATGCGCTAGCTGCGGCTTCGGCACAGGAAATCGACGATGTGGAAGGCATTGGCCCCATTCTGGCGCAAAACGTCGTGAACTGGTTCGCGGAGCCTTACCACCGCGATGTGCTGGCACGGTTGCGAAGCGCAGGGGTACAGATGCAGGGGCAGATGGCCGCACCGACCAGTGACAAACTGGCAGGGCTTACATTTGTGCTCACTGGCTCACTGCCCACCCTCACACGCGAAGACGCCGAAGCGCTCATCAAGGCACATGGCGGCAAAATATCTGGCAGCGTAAGCAAGAAGACCAGTTTTGTCCTTGTGGGGGATGCACCGGGCAGCAAAGCAGAAAAGGCCACGGCGTTAGGGGTGCGCACGATCAGCGAGGCGGACTTGTGGGAGATGGTCAACAGATAGGTGTCACTGAAGCCGTGCGGATTCTTCGGCTTGAATTGGCAGGCGGTTGCTGCTACCGTAAATGCTTTGGCCTCAACGTTGGATCGCCATGTTATGAACAACCTGTCCGTATTTATCCTGATCGGCTTTCTGGCCCAGTTGATTGATGGCAGCCTGGGAATGGGCTATAAGACCAGTTCAACAGCCTTTCTGCTGAGCGTGGGTGTGCCCCCCCTCATTGCCAGCGCCAGTGTCCACACCGGGGGTATATTCACCAGCGCGGTCTCTGGTTTCTCGCACTTCAAATTCGGAAATGCCAACCGTGACATGCTGTGGCGTCTGGCGTTTCCCGGCATCATCGGCGGAATCATCGGTGCCATCCTGTTAACACATCTGCCCGGCGAGCTGATCAAGCCGGTTGTGGCCGTCTATCTGTTTCTGATGGGAATACGAATCGTGTATAAAGCGTGGAGGCACGCGACCCCCACGTTGGAGGATGCCCTGCGTAAGACAGACGAAATGCCTGCGCTGGGGCGGCAGATTGCACGTTTGGGTTTCGTGGGAGGATTCTTCGACGCTATCGGTGGCGGGGGATGGGGGCCGATTGTCACATCTACCCTGGTGATGAACGGACATCCGCCGCGGTTTGTGATTGGCACTGTCAACATCGCCGAGTTCTTCGTGACGGTGGCCCAGGCTGCGGCGTTTATCACCCTCATCGGTCATGACTATGAGTGGGGTGTCGTCCTGGGGTTGATTATAGGCGGGGTGGCTGCGGCTCCTCTTGCCGCATACGTTTGCCGCATTCTGCCCGCAGACCGGCTGATGGGGTTAGTAGGGATCCTGATACTGCTTCTGAGTTCGCGCACGCTGTTGACAGCGATAGGTGGTTGATTTTGACAAGTACGATTTTCATCGAAAAGGGGCGCGAAAAGCCCATTATCCAGCAGCACCCCTGGGTGTTTTCCGGCGCGATTGCGCGTGTGGAGGGCAGCCCGCTGCCGGGTGAAATTGTCACAGTGCGGGCACACGACTCGCGCTTTCTCGCGCGTGGCTATTGGAACGCGAAATCGCAGATTCAGGTGCGTATCCTCACATGGCAGGATGCGTCCATTGATGATGACTGGTGGCGCGCCATGCTGCAACGTGCCATAAACGCCCGCACCCTGCAGAACAGGCAACAGGCAGAAGGCAACGATAGGCCCATCGCCTATCGCCTGGTAAACGCCGAAAACGACTTTCTGCCGGGGCTGGTGGTGGATCGCTATGGCGATTATCTGGTGCTGCAGGCGCTGACACTCGCAATTGATCTGCGCAAGAAGGTGCTCGCACAGATGCTTTCCGAAATGCTGCCGGTGAAGGGCATTTTCGAGCGCAGTGACATTGATGTGCGCGGCAAAGAGGGCCTGAAGCCTGTCGTTGGCACCCTGTGGGGTCAGGAACCCCCTGCACTGATCCCCATCTTCGAGACGGCTGAGCTGCTCGTTGATATTCGTCACGGGCACAAAACCGGCTTCTACCTGGATCAGGCCGATAACCGTCACCTGCTGGTGAGACTGCTGCAGGATGCGTTTGAGATTGAGGCGCGCCCCAGACACATCCTGAACCTGTTCAGCTATACCGGCGGGTTTACGGTTAATGCGCAGACGCTGCCCGGCGTTCACGCCGTCAACGTTGATTCCTCGCATGAGATCCTCGAAATGGCCGAACGGATTGTGGAGGCCAACATCGCGCGCGGGTTGATCCAGCCTGCCGAGAGCACGGCAGAGCATATTCAGGCCGATGTTTTCGACTATCTGCGCGATGTGGGTACCCAAAACCAGCAGTTCGATGTGGTCATCCTCGATCCGCCGAAATTCGCCCACAACAAGCAGCAAGTCGAAAAGGCAGCGCGGGGCTACAAAGACATCAACCTCAACGCTTTCAGGATTATCCGGCCAGGCGGCTACCTGATGACCTTCTCATGTTCGGGTGCGGTCAGCCCTGATCTGTTCCAGAAGATCGTGTTTGGCGCGCTGGCAGATGCCGAGCGGCAGGCGCAGGTCGTGGCGCAGTTGGGTGCCGCCAGCGACCACCCCGTCGCGCTCACCTTCCCGGAAGGCGAGTACCTGAAGGGGCTGCTGCTGCGCGTATACTGAGCCGCACACATCTGCTAGAATACAGCCGATTACGGCTCTGAATCGGATTGAAACATTATGCTCTATCTCGTTGCAACACCCATCGGCAACCTGGGGGACATCACGCTGCGCGCGCTGGAAACCCTGCGCATGGTGGATGTTGTGGCCAGTGAAGACACGCGCAAAACCGGACTGCTGCTCAAGCATTTCGACATCAAGAAACCGCAGATCGCGTTTCACGAACACAACGAACATTACGCCGCCGAGAAAATCCTCGATTTTCTCGCCCAGGATCGCGCTGTGGCGCTCGTCACGAATGCCGGGACACCCGGCATCTCTGATCCCGGTTACACCATCGTGACGCGGGCTATTGAACACGGCTACCCCATGACGCTGATACCGGGGGCCAGCGCACACGTGATGGCGCTAGTACTTTCCGGGCTGCCCGTTCACGCGTTCTGCTTTCGCGGATTTGCGCCGCGCACCCCGGTGAAGCGCCGCAAATTCATCGCCGTCGATAAGCATTCCCCGCATACGCTGATCTTCTACGAAAGCCCACACCGCGTTAAAGCCTTCCTGCAGGACGCGCTGGCGGTGCTGGGCGACCGGCATGCGGCTGTGGCCAACGACCTTACCAAGAAGTTCGAGACGATTGAGCGCGGCACGCTCAGCGCGCTGATTGCGCGCTTAGAATCGCAGCGCATGCGCGGCGAATACTGCATTGTCATCGCGGGGCTATCTGAAGACGAACGCCGACGTTTGGCTGCACTTGAAGACGCCGAGCTTGCGGACGAAGCAGACGAAGACGACGACGACGAAACCAACCAGATGGAAGACGCGCCAGAACCGGACGCGCCAGAACCGGATGAAAGCGAACCGGATGACGAATAGTCTCGTGCTGCCGCACGGCGAACTGCCGCTGCCCACGTTTCTGCCGGATGCCACGCGCGGCGCGGTCCGCGTCCCAGGGCCAGCACGGCCGCGCGTTCGTGCG
>CAZQIJ010000032.1:0-19977 GCA_964592955.1 uncultured Anaerolineaceae bacterium | reverse complement strand
GCGTGGGTGATCTGGCGTTATGCAGTCAGCTCGCGCGATCCTTCGATGTATTCCAGGGATTGGTGGCGGAAGTAGGTGTTATAGAGTTCCGCATAGTGGCCGCCCTGCGCCAGCAGCGAGTCGTGGTGGCCTTCTTCGATGATTTCACCCTTGCGCAGCACGATGATGCGATCCGCGTTCTTGACGGTTGAGAGTCGATGCGCAATCACGATGCTGGTGCGATGCTTCAGCACCACGTCCAACCCTTCCTGAATGAGGGTCTCGGTGAGGGGGTCTACGCTGGCGGTCGCTTCGTCCAGGATGAAGATGGACGGGTTCTGAAGCAGAACACGCGCCAGGGCCACCAGTTGACGCTGTCCCATCGAGAGGCTGCCGCCGCGCTCGCCCACCTGTGTAGCCAGGCCGTCTGGAAGCACGTGAATCCAGTCCCCGCTGCCGACGAGCTGCGCCACGCGCCGGACTTCGTCGTCAGAGGCTTCAGGTCTGCCATAGCGGATGTTCTCCATGACCGTGCCGTCGAACAGGAATGGCGACTGCGTTACAACCCCTAACCGTGTGTGGTAGGCGGAAAGATCCAGGGTGCGAATGTCCTGGCCGTCGATCAGAATCTTGCCTCCCTGGAACTCGTAGAAGCGCGCGATCAGCTTACCGATGCTGGATTTGCCCGACCCTGTGTGGCCGACCAGCGCCAGCGTTTCCCCGGCGCGAATGTGCAGCGAGAAATCGGTAAGCACGGGTTCGTTCTCGTTATAGTGGAAGTCCACATGCGCGAACTCGATCTCCCCGCGTACCTGGTCGGGCACCAGGCTGCCAGTCTGTATGACCTTCGGCTCTGCATCGATGAGCGCGAAGACGCGTTCGCCTGCGGCCAACCCCAACTGAAACTGGCTCCAGAAGGAGGCGATGCTCGTCAACGGATACCAGAACAGCGCCAGGCCCTGTATGAACAGGTACCATTCACCGGGGCTTACCGTGCCCTGTAAGGCGCTGCGCCCGCCAAAATAGACCATTGCGCCCATGCCGATCCCGGCGATGAAGTTCAGGATCGGGAAGATACTGCTGAACGTGAAGCCCGTCAGCAGGTTGATGCGAAAGGACTGGCGGTTGACATCCAGGAACTCGCCATAAATGGCGTGCTCCTGGCGGAACGTCTTGGCAATGCTGATGCCGCTGATTGTCTCCTGAATGTGGGCGTTGACTACCGAGTTGACGCGCCGGGACTGTGTAACCGTGCGTCGCGCGATCCTGCGAAACGCCAGCGCCACGCCCACAATGAAGGGTGACAGCCCAACGGTCAGCAGGGTCAGCGGTACGTTGACGGTGAACAGGTAGCCGATCAGCAGCACCACCATCAGGAGCTGGCTCAGAAGTTCCATCACCAGGCCCATCACCTGCGAGAACGCCTGCGTATCTGAAGTCACACGGCTGACCACCTTCGCCGACGGAATGGCGTCGTAGAACGAGAGATCGCGCGCCACAACCGCATCGAACGCGTCTTCGCGCAGCCGCAGGGTCACATTGCCTATGGCAGCGGCTGCCAGCCACTGGCGCACGGCATTGAAGAACCACGAGAAGACGCCAAGTGCCGCAACGAATACCGTGATGGTGGCAATGGTCTGCGCGGTGGTATCAACCAGCAGGGTATCAAGCGCAGACGAGATGTAGATGGGCAGCAGGGTGCTCACCAGCGATGACAGCGCGATGGCGATGGCGGCAACCCACATGCGCGATGCTTCCGGGCGGAAATACGCGAGAATGCGGCGCACCAGGGCGATGTCGGTGTAACTGCGGTCATACGCTTCGGCGTCGAGGCCGTCCATAATGAAACCCATAAAACGCGCTCCTTTCGCGGGTGGTTAAGCGCTGACCGCGGGCTGCGTGGTGGGCAGCGCGGCATCGTAACGGGCGAAGATGCGGTGGTACTGCGGCGATGTGTGCAGCAGTTCTTCGTGCGAGCCGCTGGCAATGACCCGCCCGGCTTCCAGCACCAGAATGTGGTCTGCCCAGCGAATCTGCGAGAGGCGGTGGGTGATGAGCAGGGTGGTGCGGCCCTGCTGTGCCCGGCGAATCGCCTTCTGGATTTCGTCTTCGGTCGCGCTGTCGATGGCGCTGGTGGAGTCATCCATTATCAGGATGCGCGGGTTGTTCAGGAAGGCGCGCGCGAGTGCGATGCGCTGGCGCTGCCCGCCGGAAAGTGTTACACCGCGTTCGCCGACCTCAGTCGCATAGCCTTTGTCAAACGACATGATGAAGTCATGCGCCTGGGCCTCGCGCGCGGCCTGCTCGATCTGTTCCTGGGGGGTGTTGGGCGCGCCGAACGCGATGTTCTCGGCCAGTGTGCGCGAGAACAGGAACACGTCCTGCTCGATGCGCGCAATCTGCGAACGCAGGCTCGTCAGGCTCCAGTCGCGCACATCCACACCATCAATGAGGATGCGACCGCTGCGCACATCATAGGTGCGGTTGATGAGGTTGGTGAGCGTCGTCTTGCCGCTGCCCGTTTGACCGACGATGGCAATGGTCTGCCCCGGCCTGATGTGAAACGAGAGGTTATCCAGCAGCGGCTTATCGTCGTAGCCAAACGTGACGTTTTCAAAGACGATGTCGCCTAGGATATCGCCGCTGTAGCCACCCTTGTTCTCGTCGATATCAGCTTCTGCATTCAGAATCGACAGCACGCGATCTGCCCCCGCAATCCCCAACTGCACAAGTGACAGCGAGAAGATCGAGATGAAGATCGGAAAGCGCATCACCGAAACCAACCCGACCGCCGCGATGATATCTGGCACCGTCAGGCGGTTCTGCTGGTGCATGATCATGGTGTGCAGGAAGAACAGCCCCAACGCCAGCCCATAGAACAACATCGGCAGGTAGCGGGCCTCCACACGGCCCTGCTGCGCGAAGTAATCGCGGTACTGCTTTGCGTTCTTCGCAAATTTGCGACGCTCAAACTTCTCCTGCGCGCTGGCCTTCACCACCTCAATGCCAGAAATGGTTTCTTCCAGACCGGCGTTCATGGTGCCGAATGCCTCGCGCTGATTCTCCACCACCGGCTCCAACTGGCGCGAATACTGCCGCACAGTAACGATATAAGTGGCGATGAACACCAGCGGCACCAGCAGCAGTTCAAGGCGAATAGAGGCGAGGTAGATCATCGGAACAACCAACCCCATCACCATCTCGAAGATGAACAGCATACCGGGGTTGATCATAAAGTTCATCTGCTTGAGGTCGTCGGTCGCCCGCGCCATAATGTCGCCCACGCGCTGGCGATCATGGAAGGTCTGGCTCTTTCCAAGCAGGCTGACGTAAAGCTCCTCGCGCGAATCGTGTTCCAGGCGCTGTGCAATGTTCTCAATCGACAGATTGCCAAGCAGGGCGCAGGTTGAATCCAGCATCAGCACTGCCAGCGTCACCACCGCCACACCCACCAACCCTTCCAGGCTGCCCGCTTCAATCTCTTTGGCAGCCGCGCCGAAAAGCACACGGGAAAACGAGAATGAAAACCAGGCGACGAGATAGAAGCCGACAGTGCCGGCAAAGAACAGCTTATATCTCCAGATATGCGACCAGATCCAGCGCACGGCTGAAGTCCGGTTGTAACGGTATGCGGACGATACGGTGAACTCACCTTTTTGAGACATTTGGGTTCCCTCTGTTGCGCCGCGAGTGGACGGAGAAGTGTACAGAACACGAGTTCTAATTTCAAGGCCGATTTCAGGACTCTTCTTTAAGATCGTGTTATCGATGAGGCATCAGGGTGCGTCGTGAAGGCTCATGACGGTTGCGTAGCGTGGCGCAGAACCTGGCCCGCGTGCCTAATACATAAGACGCGCAAACAGCCTGCCGTGTTCAAAATGAATCCGGACTGATTCTCCGCCAGGCGCAGTGATGACCTGGACTGCAAGACGCCGACAGCAGGAAAAGCCAACCTGCGCTAAGGCGCAGTCATCCCGGCGCGAGCGAACGATGGCCATCCGCCCGCGCCTCGGCTTGCCCTACTCTGCTTCGTATTTGAGGATCACCATCCCCAGCGGCGGCACGGTGACATCCATGCTTTGCGTGTGCGCGTGCCAGGCCATAGAGTCAGTTTGCAGCATACCGGCGTTGCCCACATTGCCGCCGCCGTAATGCTCGGCATCGCTGTTCAGCACTTCGCGGTAACGCCCCGCTTTGGGCACACCCACCCGGTAGTGATAGCGGGGTACTGGCGTGAAGTTGCAGATAATCACGAGCAGATCGTCATCCGCCATACGGGTGTAGCTGAAGACGCTCTGTTCGGCGTCGTTCGGCTCAATCCAGCGAAAGCCGGCCTGGTCGAAATCGTAACGGTACAAGGCGGGTTCCTGCCGGTAAAGATGGTTGAGATCCCGCACCCAGTGCTGCAGGCGGTGGTGCGTGGGCCAGTCCAGCAGGTACCAGTCCAGATCGCGCGTTTCGCTCCATTCGCGCCACTGGCCGAATTCCTGCCCCATGAAGTTCAGTTTCTTGCCGGGGTGGGTAAACTGGTAGCCGAACAACAGGCGCAGCGATGCGAATTTCTGCCACCAGTCTCCCGGCATCTTGTTGATCAGCGAGCCTTTGCCATGAACGACCTCATCGTGCGAGAGCGAGAGCACGAAATTCTCGCTGAAGAAATAAGCCAGCGAAAACGTGATGCGGTTATGCACATAGCGGCGGTACACCGGGTCTGTCTGCATATAGGCAAGCGTATCGTGCATCCAGCCCATGTCCCACTTCAGGGTAAAGCCCAACCCGCCCAGGTAAAGCGGGCGCGATACCATCGGCCATGCGGTGGATTCCTCAGCGATCATGCACGTACCGGGGACTTCCCCATGCACAATCGTATTCAGATAGCGCAGAAAATCGATGGCCTCCAGGTTTTCGTTGCTGCCGTAGCGGTTCGGTATCCACTGCCCTTCTTTGCGCGAAAAATCCAGGTACAGCATGGACGATACTGCATCCACGCGCAGCCCGTCGATATGATAGACCTTCAGCCAGAACAACGCGTTGGCGACCAGAAAATTGCGCACTTCGATGCGCCCATAGTTGAAGATGTAGGTTCCCCAGTCCGGATGCTCAGACTGGCGCGGGTCGGCATGTTCATAGAGGTACGTGCCATCGAAGTAGCTGAGGGCGTGCCCATCTTTGGGGAAGTGCGCGGGCACCCAGTCCATGATGACGCCGATTCCATTCTGGTGGCACTGGTCAACGAAGTACATGAAGTCCTGTGGGGTCCCGTAACGGCTTGTGACCGCGAAATAGCCAGTGACCTGGTACCCCCAGGATGCGTCCAGCGGATGCTCTGCCAGCGGCAGCAGCTCAATATGCGTGTACCCCAGATCTCTGACGTATGGCACGAGCTGCTCTGCAAGTTCGCGGTAGGTCAGCCAGTGCCCTGCGGCGCTGCGCCGCCAGGATCCCAGGTGAACCTCATAGATCGAAACAGGCGCGCTCAACGGATCCTGGTTGGCGCGCTGCGTTAGCCAGGCTTCATCACCCCAGGCGTAACCGCCGAGATCGACGACCACCGAGGCATTCTGAGGCCGCACTTCAGAGAAGAACCCATACGGGTCGCTTTTTGCCGCCTTGTAGCCGTTGAACTGCGAACGGATGTCATAGCGGTAGATATCCCCCGGTTTGGCCTCTGGAATAAACAGCTCCCAAATGCCGTTTGCGATGTGGCGACGCATGGGATGTACGCGCTCGTCCCAGCGGTTGAACGTCCCTACAACGCTCACGCGGAAAGCGTTCGGTGCCCACACCGCAAAGTTTACCCCCGGAATGCCATCGATCTCCGTCGGGTGCGCGCCCATTTTCTCGTAGCTGGCCAGGTGCGTGCCTTCGCTCAGCAGGTGCAGGTCGTAATCCGAAAGCAGCGGCGGAAAGGCGTAAGGGTCGTAGAAATTTTCGACCCGGTTATTTGCCTCATCGTCAAAAGTCTGCGCTTCAAAGGCATAACGCCCCTGGAAACGCTCAAGCGTCAGCGCAAAGAAACCCTCGTCGCGCAGCCGGGTCATCTCGTGTTTTGCGCCGTCAAGGACCACAAAGAGCTGGCGTGCGGTGGGGCGCATGGCACGTATGGAAACCGCGTTGTCGCCAACTGCGTGCGCGCCAAGAATGCTGAAGGGATCACCGTGATCGCCCTGAATCACAGCCTGTACTGCATCGGGGTGAATGAAATCAGACATCGAATAAATACCCTCAACTTTCGTTCCGGCACGTTGTAACACCTGGAAGCAATTTCGGCAATGCTGCGCTTGATGTTTGCCGCACGCTTACTCTGCAAACGTTCAGTAAACGCGCTATAATGGAGCCATTGCAAAGACGTACCAGATGCCGCTATGTCCAAAAATGCTTTCCCGCTCAGCCATGCGTACTTCCGCTTTCATGGCGAAATCAACGACTTCCTGCCGTATGCATGGCGCGGCGCAACGATTGATCATACCTTCGATTGGCGCGCTTCCATCAAGGATATGGTTGAATCGCTCGGTGTGCCCCACAGCGAAATCGATCTCCTCATGGTTGATGGACTCTCTGTTGATTTCGATTATCTCGTACAGCCGGATGTTATGGTCGAGGTTTATGACTGGGCATTTGCGGCGGATGTAACGCGCAGGGTCCCCCTGCGACCCCCACTGCCAGATAAAGCACGCTTCATCCTGGATACACATCTGGGGCGGCTGGCTTCCTACCTGCGCATGATGGGGTTCGATACGCTGTACCGCAACGATTATGCCGACGACGAACTGGCACAGGTTTCCAACGCGCAGGAGCGTATTCTGCTGACGCGCGACATCGGCCTGCTTAAACGCAGCCTGGTGATTCACGGGCGCTTTGTACGCCAGACAGACCCACGCCGCCAGATCGTGGAAGTGGTGCGGCGCTACAACCTGGCGCAGTTGATCATCCCCTTCAAGCGCTGCCTGAAGTGCAACGGTGTGCTTGACCCGGTCGATAAATCAACCATTCTCCACCGCATTCAGCACCGCACGGCAGAGTTTTACGACGAGTTCCACCTGTGCCCAAGCTGTGGACAAATCTACTGGAAAGGGCCGCATTACGAGCAGATGCAGGAACTGATGGCGCAGGTCATCGCCAACGAGTAGCGCCACAGGCCTGCCCCAAAACTGTGATAGGCCGTGCAGCAGCACCCTACACTGCAGCGTCATGAGTTATGCATAGGTCGCAATGGCGTAACAGATACTCATGCGAAAATACTGGAAACTTTTCACAAAGTCCTGTACGCTGTAAGGAGGTACTGTTGACACTGCTGCCCGTCTGGTGTCTTGCGTCGGGTCCAGGCGTCAACACACACCCGGCGTGGGCTTTGCCGGGATGTTTGCCCCGGTCATACAGCATGCCATTCAGAACCACCTGCGGAGTAAGCGCATGGGGCGCTGACTGTGGGCTGACTACGTGTAATTAAGAAATAAAATACATTTGTTGTTCGAAGGGATTTTCACTCATGGCGCAAATTGTCACGATTGAGCGTCACATCCTCAATACCCAGAGCAAGTTTCCTCAGGCAACCGGAACCTTCACCAGTCTGCTCTACGACATCGCTTTGGCGGCCAAAATCATCTCCCGCGAAACCAATCGCGCTGGCCTGGCAGATATCCTGGGAGCCGCCGAAGGTCACAACGTACACGGGGAACGCCAGCAGAAGCTGGACGTTTTCGCGGACGACATCATCTTCAAAATCAATGATCACACCGGGCGTCTGGCAGCGATGGCCTCAGAAGAACATGAAGACATCCTGTCCATTCCACCACACTACGATCGCGGCAAGTATGTCCTGATCTATGATCCGCTGGACGGCTCTTCGAATATTGACGTGAACGTGTCTGTCGGGACGATTTTCTCCATCCACCGCAAGATTACTGCGGGGGAATATGGCACCATGGAAGACATGCTGCAACCTGGCAAGGATCTCGTCGCTGCGGGCTACATCATCTATGGCTCCAGCACGATGATGGTTTACAGCACCGGCTATGGGGTACACGGCTTCACGCTGGATAACAGCGTGGGCGAATTTCTGCTGAGCCACCCAGATATCCGGGTACCGAAAAAGGCGGTCTATTACAGCGCCAATCATGGCAACGAGAAATACTGGACGCCAGGGGTGCGCCGTTACGTGAAGCAGCTTCAGGGCATTCATGGCGAAGGGTCTGAACCCTTGTCGCATCGCTATGTAGGATCGCTGGTTTCTGACTTTCACCGCAATCTGCTGAGGGGTGGCGTTTACGTCTATCCTGGCGACTTGCAAAGCCCGAAGAAACCCTACGGCAAGCTTCGCCTGATGTATGAAGCACAGGCCCTCGCCTACCTGGTTGAACATGCCGGTGGTTATGCCTCTGACGGCATAGGCAACATCCTTGACGTGAAGCCGCATGACCTGCACCAGCGGACACCGCTGTTCGTGGGCAATCGTGATCTTGTTGAGATGGCGGAAGATTATGTGCGCAAGTATGACCAGGAATGGATACAGGCGTATTTACCGTACCGCAACAAGCAGTTGGCGATGGCCTGAACGTGGCGCGCAGCAGCGCCGCTAAGCGCCTGGGATGTGGCGTAACAGACGGCCAGGAGATGGCATCCAGGCAGTTTCGGGGTTGCGCCGCTTCTCTCGTTTGCTGAGGGGTTGCCTGGTTGGGCGGCCCCACCATGTCCCATCGCCTGCTTATGTTCATTTCATTCGTAATTTAAATGACGGCGTTACCGTTGGACTATCGAATTGCGAATGAAAGGAACCCGCGCGTGAAATTTACCCGCATCTCGTTTGCCTTAGTACTCGTGTTTGCCTCGCTTGCCAGCCTTTCCGCACAGGAAACCCCAACAGCAGACCCTGCGACACCCGCCGAAGCAGAAATCCAGACCTACATCCAGGATGTCGTTGATAATCCTGCCACATTTGCCGGGACTGTCGTCACGCTGGAAGGTGTTGTGGGGGAACTCATTAACGTGCGCGCGTTCACGCTGCTGGAAGATGCTGCGCTTGGTGTGGATGGTGTGCTCGTCGTCAACAACAGCGGGCAGCCCTTCGACCTGAACCTTAGCGCAGAATCGCGCGTGTTGGTCACCGGTACGGTACGCCAGTTCGCCCGCGACGAGAATTTTGCAGACACAGGCTACTATGCGGACTACCGTAACGATATGGTGTTTGGCGAAGAAGCCACCCCCGACGCAGATGCGCAAGCCGACCCCTCTGTCTACGCCGATCCCAACTACCGTACAGACAACCTCTACCTCTATGACACGCCGCTGAACGACTATACCGAGTGGACGGTGATCGCGGTCAACAACATCGAAAATATCGTTCCAGCCGTCACCCTCCAGGCGCTGGCAAGCGGCGCTGAACCCTATAATGATGGCCGCGTATATGCGATCGAAGGGTATGTTAACGAACTGCTGAATGCCAATACCTTCACCATTGGCGAGGGGGCAGTTATCGGCAATGCCCAGGTGATGGTCTTTGCAGATGGCGACCTGATGACCAACGTGCAGCAGGGTGACCGCGTGCGTGTGTATGGCCCGGTCTCTGGGCTGTATGCAGAAGACTTCGCGGCAGATTATGATGCGTGGGGCGCAGATTACGGTTACGGCTTTGCCGAAACCTATGATCAGACCTGGAACGACACCTATGCCGACTGGGAAGCCGTGTTTGCAGAGGCTGTCGTTGAGCTTCCGCAGGAATAAGCTCACCCGCGTTGCTCCAGACCCCCGCCACAGCGCGGGGGTTTTTGGTTGTCACCCGGCGGCTTCCACACGCTGCCGCTGATGCGGTTGACTCCCCTCTGCCTCATGTTATAATGCGCCGCGATGCGCAAGCCCTCCAACGATGCAGAACACACGATGCGCAGCGTGGGCCTTACCAAAACTGAACTTTTTCACGAGTGGGTGCGTCACTCACTGTGTAAAACAGTTGAGCACTTCCTGGAGAAACTATCATGCGAACGCTTACGGCGGCAGCGCTACTGCTGCTCTTCTTATGGATGCCCGTGCAGGCGCAAACGAATCTCCTGACCGATGGCGGCTTCGAGGCTAAGGGAGATTTCAAGCAGGTGGCGACTGACATCGCCGGTGATGGCACACAGTTCGGTGTGCCCCAGGCATGGGATGGCTGGGTTGTGATCGGTTCAGGCAGCCCTGCGTGGCAGAACCGCGTTCCTACCGGGTTTCCACACACCGGATTGTTCAAGACCCCTGCCGACTCTGCCCAGTCACTACACATCGCGCGCGGCTATGCGACCTTCACCGCAGCAGTCTTTCAACGTGTGACGGTGCCAGAGGACAGCAACGTCCAGGCCAGCGCCTGGGGTTACATGGAACGCCGGGCAGGCAGCGACCCGTCTGTGGCCGGTGCGCAGTTTCGCATCGGCATCGATACGGCAGGAGGACGCGACCCCAACGCAGCTACCGTCGTGTGGTCCAACTGGGTGACCCAGGCAGATGCATGGGTACAGGCCAACGCCAGCGCAACCGCTCAGGGTACCACCGTCACCCTGTTTCTTTACGCCACACAATCGGCACCTTCAGAACCCAACGGCATTTACTGGGATTCTGCCTCCCTTACGGTGGGCGGCAGCGGTGGCTCGGCTGGAACGCTTGCCCCTGGGGTAACGCCATCCCCGGTCATCCCAACACCGGCGCTGGCTTCTTTCGTGCAGCCACAACCGCCGCAGCCGGATGGCTCTATTGTGCATCTTGTGATGTCTGGCGATACGCTCGATGCGATAGCGGTCGCCTACGGGGTCACGCGCCAGGAGATCCTGGATCTGAATGGTATGTCCAGCGGGCGCTTTTTGCAGATCGGCCAGCGGCTGCTGATTCGGGAAGCTACTGGCGGTACAGGCGACGATGCGCCAGACGAGACCGAAGACCCGGAACCCGAAACAATCGGCACAGCCGGTACCGAAGCGGTGAATCCGGCACAGCCGCGCACCACAGCGGCGACTGCCACGCCTACGCCGCAACCACAGGATGACCCCACTGCTGACACCGGCACCGCTGACGCGCAGGTGAACCCCACCGAAGACACCGCGCCCACCGACGAACCCACCGCAACGCCCGTCCCCGCAACCGCTACCGAAGCTCCCCCGGCCCCCGTCACACAGGTGGCACAGGTCGATACGACGGTGAGTGGGGTTTGCGTTTCGATGTTCGAAGACGCCGACCAGAATCGAATCCAGGCGGGGGATGAGCAGTACCTCGCCAACGGCACCATCACCATCGCCAACGGCCCGCAGGCCCTTCAGGAGTACATCACAGACGGCCAGAGCGAACCGTTCTGCTTCGAAGATGTGGCCCCCGGAGATTACACCGCTGTCGCCACAGCGCCGGATGGCTATGGCCTGACCACTGCCGCGCAGTTGCGGTTGCGTGTGCAGGCTGGTGCGCGGGTCAACGCCACCTTTGGCGCAGCGCAGGGCGTGGAGGCGGTTGCGCCGCCGCCAGCAGACAGCAGTCCCGCCGCGATCCAGGAAGAAGCAGCACCGTCTGCACCGGTTAATCCGCTGCTGCAGAACATCGGCCTGATTGTATTTGCCGTGGCCGGCGTGGTGCTGGTGGGTGGGCTTGGCATCGCGCTGATGATGCGCCGTCGCTAGGCGGCTGCGGTGAAACGAAAGGGCAGAACACGATGACGAACAATTCCCCGCAGGGGGCAGCATGGCGGCGCGCGCTTCTGCTTTTCGCGCTTCTGCTGCCCCTGCTCGCATCAGGCGCTGTTTCTGCGCAGGCAGACGGGCAGTTCTGTGTGCAGGCGTTTGAAGATCGCAACGGCAGCGGCAGCCGAGACGCAGGCGAACCATTCCTGCAGCGGAGCGTGAGCGCAAACCTGATTGATGCCAATGGTATCATCATCGCCAGCGCGCTGCTGGACAATGCGCCCAACGAGACGCGCGTTAACGGCGTCATCTGTTTTCAGTTCCTCGCGCCGGGCCAGTATGCGATGGAAGTGACGAGCGCAGAGTTCCGTGCCACCACGCCCACCACGCTTACCGTCACGCTGAACGCGGGCGATATCCCAGCGGTGCTGGATTTCGGGGCGCAGAGCCGCACCACCGGGTTGAATGTGGGCACAACCAGCGTACAGCCAGACCGTGAAGCTGCCATCATGCGGCTGGCCGTATCTGCGGCTGGCGCGGCGGCGGCGGCGGTTGGTATGGCATTGTTTGGGGTGCTGCTGTATTTCATCGGTTTCCGCCGCCGCTGAAA
Organism: uncultured Anaerolineaceae bacterium; assembly: GCA_964592955.1. GTDB lineage: Bacteria > Chloroflexota > Anaerolineae > Aggregatilineales > Phototrophicaceae > CAZQIJ01. The sequence continues at coordinate 7,758 of CAZQIJ010000032.1, read as the reverse complement.
CTCATGGACAAACCAAAACGAATACGCACAATCGTAGGGACGATGCGGATTTAAATGGGGTGATCCATCAGAACAGGCCGCACGCGCGGGATAACGAGACAGGGCGGCGCAAGCCCCGTCTCGTTTGCGTTCACGTTTGCGCCCACAGTTGCCTTAGTGCCCGGCAGGGGTGCCTGGGCGTTTGAGGAACAGGGCTGTGCGGCTCACCTCCACACACACGTCCCCGTGCTGGTTGCGCCCGGTGTGCTTCATCGTCACGATGCCGCTTTCAGGACGCGAACGGCTTTCACGCTTGTCCGTGATCTCGGTCTCCACATACAGCGTATCGCCCGCGAACATCGGGCGGGGATGCTTCACCGACTCGTAGCCCAGATTGGCCACAATCGTCCCGGCGGTAAGGTCATAAACCGTGATACCTACCACCAACCCCAGCGTGAACAGCCCGTTGACAATCGGACGCCCGAATTCGGTCCTGGCGGCGTAGTCTGCGTTGATGTGCAGCGGTTGGGGGTTCAGCGTAAGGCTGGAAAACAGCACATTGTCCATCTCGGTCAGGGTGCGCCCCACGTCGTGCCTGATCACCTGGCCGATCTCCAGCTCGTCAAAGTATTTCCCTGGCATAACTCCCTGTACTCCTTCTTGTGATTAAAAGTAACGTAATACTTCAACCCTGTTTTGCGCGCGAAGTCTTCATCCGCCTGCCCCCTCTTCGCTGATGCGGAATCTGCATGAAAACGTTGAATGCATGTACCCGCGGCTGTTGAAGCGGAAAACACAAACATCATGCAATGGGTTTACCATTTACCTCAACTCAGGAGCAGCGGTGAATACAAACAGGATGCGTCGTTAAGGCGCTCTCCACAAGGCTATGCATTACACCCGGCTGAGTCAAGCGACTCAAACGTATGCCTGCCCCTGCCCCCTCTCCATGTGTCTGTTATGGTCTTCTGTGGATCGCCCGCTGGCGAGAGCGGGATTGTGAAGGGGCGAAGTGGGCAGAATGCAGCACAATGCTGGTGTTGCCACAGCCCACAGGCCCCCACATACCGTAGCATCTGCCCGGATCGCGTGTTATGATGCGCGTTACGAGGTAAAGATGACCCAACAGAGACACAACATCAGAATGAGGTATGCAAGACGGCGCGGGTGCGGGGTGTGGATACTCGCGGCGGGCGCTGTGATGGCGATGGCCGTTCTGACCTGCATTTTCAGCCTGGTGCTCTACCTGGTTTTTCCGCCTGCCCCTCTGGATATTCTGGTGATGGGGCTGGACAGCCGCCCTGACGAAGGTAACGCCACGCGCACCGACAGCATCATGCTGATGGGAGTGGGGGGGCAGCACGGGCGGCTTGCGCTTCTGTCTATCCCGCGTGACCTGTTTATTGAGGTGCCGGACTATGGCAAGATCCGCATCAACACCGTTAACGTGTTGGCGGAAATCGAGGATCCCGGCAGCGGACCTGGCTTGCTGGCCAGCGCGATTGAGACGAATTTCGGCGTCCGCATTGATCGCTATGTGCGGCTGAACTTCCAGGCCTTCCGTGAGCTTATCGACAGCGTGGGAGGTGTGACGCTGGAGGTGCCCTACAGACTGGTCGATACGGCATTCCCCGCCGAAAACGGCGGGATACAAACGGTAGTTTTCGAGCCTGGGCAGCAGCACATGGACGGGGCACGCGCCCTGATCTATGCCCGCGTGCGTCACCCTGACGATGATTACGCCCGTGCAGCGCGCCAGCAGCAGGTGATCGAAGCCCTGGCGCAGAAACTCCTGAATCCGCTAGTGTGGCCGGGCGCGCTGGCAGCCATCACGCGCCATATGGAGACTAACCTTACGCCAGGTGACCTGCTGGCCCTGATTCCTGCTGGTATGATCAACCTGGGGCGATTTGAGCGCGTGGTGATTGACCGGGATTACATCAGTGCCGGTCCACTTGGCGCAGAACCCAATTATGCCGCGCTGCAGCCCTGGATAGCGGCGCATTACGACTGACCCGCTCGCCCGGCTGCCGCCATAACAAGAACGTCCATGCGAGGGGGGCACATGGACGTTCTGACCTGCATTTTGTCATCCTGCGATGACGGGATGGAACTATACTCACAGCAAAAGTAAAGTTTGCACCCTACTCTTTACTTGATGAGAGCTTAAGCAGAATACCTGAACTGCGGGTGAAGTGCGAATGAGATGTTGGTGATTGGCCCTTCGTGCGGCGTGCCGCGCTGAACACGACATGGGAAGAACCCTGACCACCAGGACACAACGCGTTCCAGCGGTACAGAGCGACCAGAGCCAGCGGGCAAATGTGGGCGCGCTAACCCCTGCGGGAAACCGCCAGTGTGTGAGATGGCTGTGGCACTGCCTTGCCGGGTTCGCTACCTGCCAACAGGCGCTCGCTGGTCTACAGCAGCGCTTGCAGCGTTTGCAGGAGTTCGGCCTGGTCAAACCGCGACTTCACCAGGTAGGCGTCTGCGCCTGCGCGCAGGCCGGCCTCGCGCTGCTCTGGCTTGCTGAGTGAGGTGAGCAGCACCAGCGGAATATCCCGGTGCTGGGCGCTTTCCTTCATGCGGGCGGTGAGTTCGAGCCCGTTCATTTTCGGCATCTCCACATCACTGATGACCAGGTCGAACTCTGTTTCCAGCAGCATACCCCACGCTTCCACGCCGTCGATGGCAACGTGTACCTCAAACCCTGCGGTCTCCAGGATGTTCTTCTCCAGGGTGCGTGTGGTGATTGAATCGTCCACAACCAGCACGCGCAGCCTGCGCTGTGCCGGTGAGGCGCTGGCGAGCATCCGGCGCGGCAGCGTCGCCGCGCCACTGGCGGCACGTACCAGATTGTTGGCATCCAGCACCACAATCACATCTCCCGTGCCCAGCAGGGCAGCGCCAGAGACGAAGCGCGACCGCGCAAGCTCGCGCCCCAGCGGTTTCAGCACCAGTTCAAGCTCGCTGTAGAGGTGATCCACCTCAAACGCCACGATGCGACCCGCCGCTTCCATACTCACAAGCTGCACCGAACGCTGGTCGATACCTCGCCCCGGAATATCCAGCAGCGCGCCCAGCGACACGACAGACACAGGCTGACCATTGATGACTGCCATTTCCTGCCCTTCGGCGGTAAAGATGGCAGCACGCGGCAGTTCTTCCATACGGCGCACAACCACAGACGGCACCGCGAAGCGCTGGTCACCCACCCCCACCACGATACAGCGGATGCGCGTTAGCGAGACAGGCACGCTGATGGTGATCGTGGTACCTGCACCGCTTTCGCTGTGGACGGAAACACGACCGCGCAGGCTTTCTACACGGTCGCGCACGATATCCATACCATAGCCGCGCCCGCTGATGGTGGTCACTGCCTCGCTGGTGGACAATCCCGGGTGGAAAATGTAATGGTAGGTATCTTCGTCACTCAGCACCATTGCTTCGGTTTCGTTCAGCAGCCCCTGGCGCACGATGGCGCGGCGCACATTCTGGACGTTGATCCCGCGGCCATCGTCCATCACCCGCAGAATAATCTCGCTGCCGCGCTGTTCGACCGCCAGCACGACCCGGCCTACGGGTGATTTACCGCGCCGTTCGCGCTCACCAGGGGCCTCGATGCCATGATCGACGGCGTTACGCACCAGGTGCAGCAGTGGATCTTTGAGCGCGTCCAGAACGGTTTTGTCGATTTCGACAAACGCGCCCACCACATCAAGCTGTAGGTGCTTGTTCATGTCGCGTGCCAGGTCCCGCACCATGCGCTGAAAACCGCCCACGATCGACTCGAAAGGTACGAGGCGCATGGCGCTGATGTCATCCTGGAGCTGGTCGGCCAGCGCGCTGAGGTGGGCATTATCCTGGCCGGATGCCTGCGCCAGCAGCGTGAGCCTGCGCGCGGTTTCTGAGAGATAGCGCTGGTTGACCTCCATGAACCTGAGCAGTGCCTGAAGCTCTGCCTGGGACTCGATGCCGGGTTGGTCGGCAGTGTCTTGCAGGCGACGCACGAGGCGTACATAAGCAGCGCGCACGGTTCGCCATTCGCGCTGCCAGCGGTTGTGGGCGCGGCGCAGTTCAGCAACCATGCGCTGGCGTTCCTCGCTGTGCATACGCGCAACCAGCAGCTCGGTGGCCTCGGCCATCAGGCGATCCAGCTTGCTTACCGGGATGCGGATGGTGTCTTCAAAGGTGCGCAGCGCAATGGTGGCCTGTCCCTCAATCATGGGCGTCAGGCCGGTATGGGTCGCGGCGGGCAGCGCGCGGTCTGCCTGGGGCAGTGTGGTCAGCGCACCGGGATGCAGCTCCCGTGGCGCTTCTGTGTGTGGATCGTCGGACCCGGTGCGGTAATCCCCTTCTGGGAAAGCCGCATGATCCTCGATGTCGTCGTCGCTGCTTTCTGCCGCGTCTGTGGGGTCAGCAGCCGTAACCGTTGGCAGCACCGCCACCTGCTGCGAGTCAGTCATGCTGCTGGTGGTGATGATCTGTTCCAACCGCTGCAGCAGCCCGGCGATCTCGCCTTCGGTTTGCTCTGCGCCGTCCATCACATTCTGAATCAGGTCGAGCGTATCGTAGAGGATATCGGCCGTCTCTGGTGTGAGCCTGAGCGTCTGGTTGAGCGCTGCATTGAAGACCTCTTCCATATAATGGGCGACGGTCTCGATGATGCCGATGCCCACAGCACGCGCCGCACCCTTCATGCTGTGCGAAACCCGGTTCATCTCCACCAGCATCTGCCGGTAGGTGGGGTCGGCAGCCGTCATGATCTCTGCCTGAAGCAGCGCACCGTTGAGGGTTTGCAGGTATTCTGCCACTTCCTGTTTGAAGATGTTCAGGAGATCGTTATCAGACATCGCTCACTTTTAACCCGGAAAGCACCTCATTGACGCGGTGTGCCGCTTCGCGCAAGCGCTGAACGCTGGCTTCGACCTGCATGGTGCTGCTGACGGTTTCTGTCGTCGCATGTTTGATGGTGCGCATTGCCCCGGTAAGCTGATCCATCCCTATGGTTTGCTGGCGTGTGCTGGCAGCAATCTGTAGGGCCGCCATCGCCGCTTCCTCGATGGCGCGCGCGAGGTCACGGATCGATTCCCCGGCACGGTTGACCAGGCGCTGCCCCTGGTCCACACCCTTGCTGCCTTCTTCAGTCACCATTACGGCGGCATTCGTTGACCGCTGAATTTCGCCGAGGATTTCTCGCACCTGTACCGTTGCATCACGGTTCTGGTCCGCAAGGTTGCGAACTTCCATGGCGACCACCGCGAAACCTTTACCCTCCTCACCCGCCCGCGCCGCTTCGACCGAGGCGTTGAGCGCGAGCATGCGCGATTGGTCTGCAAGGTTGTTGACCGTAGCGATAATCTCGCCGATCTGCTGCGTGTGCTCCGAAAGCACCAGGATGTTGTCTGCAATATCCTCTACGCGGCGGCGAATAAGATCCATGCCGGTGATGGTTTCGGAAACAGCTTCTGACCCCGAACGCGCAATATCAACCGAGACCTGCGCGGTTTCGGCCACGCTCTGCGCGCGTTCTGCCGTTTCCGTCACCGTTGCCCGAACCTCATTGACGGTGGCAGTTGTCTCTGTAACGACTGCGTCCTGCTCATTGGCCATCGTAATCTGGCGGGCGGTGGCATCCAGAATGGCCTGGGTATCGGCATCGAGCCGCTTGAGCGCCATGTTGATTTCCTGCACGACATTCTGCAGCCGGTCCAGCATCCGATTAATAGAACTGCCCAAATCGACAATCAGCCGACCTTCGCGGGTGCGCGGCGAAACAGCAGGGATAGCCAGCCGCTGGCTGAGATCGCCCTCCGCGACTTCACTAAGCACGTCTGCATACTGGCGCAGCGCGAGGTCGATCTTGCGGTAACTGAAGGAGTAAATCACCGCACCAAAGACCAGTCCCATTGCCACGGAGAGCGGCACCAGCAGCCACAGCAGCACAGGCGCGTCATCCCAGATCTGCGCAACAAAGACCACAATCGTAATCGTCAGCAGGGACATCGCGGCAGTCGTCAGCAAGACGATGTCGCTGCGAAAGATCGTCAGGGCGCGGGCCACAAATCCCTCGCGCGCGGGGAATGGTTGAGACATCACACTACTCATCTGTGCTTCCTGAAATTAGACGATCATCCTCAAACATCTGGGCGAGATCGAGCAGAATCATACGGTCGGCGGTCACGCCGCGCGCATAGCGAACAGTATCTACGGTGCGCACCATCCCGGTGGGGACTGTGCTCACCCCCTTCACTTCGCTGGCCAGCAGGCCGATTTCGAGTTTATTAGCAGAGACAATGACCAGTTCGCCAGAGCTGACGCTGCTGTCGATGCCGAAGAAACGCTGCAAGTCCAGCACAGTGATGATCTGGCCGCGAATGTTGACCACGCCTCGGTAGAAATGGGGTGTTGCGGGTACGGGGGTGATTCTGTGGGCAGCCCGCACAGATTTCACCAGCGTGGCATCAATGCCATAGTCCTCGTCCCCCAGCCTGAAGCGCAGCACAAGATATCCCGCCCCTTCTGGCGACTCTGCGCGCTGCAAGGGCATACCGTACTGCTCGGCACGTCGGCGCAAAAGATCCCGGTGCTGTGCGTCCACATCCCAGTTCAGACTTTCGCGGATTGACTGCCAATCGATGCGTTGTGTAAGATCATGCGTTGTCATGCTGAAAATTATAGCAAATTCCCCGAAAAGTTGCCTATGGTCTGCTAGGCCACGTTTGGACTTAAATGGACATATTTATTCACCATGCGCGCCAGTAGGCTAAGCGTAAGGGACTTCCGATTCTGGGGTAAGAGAGGTAAAGTGCGATGACCACCAATGGGTCTAACGGACACAGCGAAACAGGTACTGATAAAGTGAAGCGCGGTCTCGCGCAGATGCTCAAGGGCGGCGTCATCATGGATGTCGTCACGCCCGAACAGGCAAAAATCGCGGAAGATGCGGGAGCGGTGGCAGTCATGGCGCTGGAACGCATCCCGGCAGACATTCGCGCGCATGGCGGTGTCTCGCGCATGAGCGACCCGGACATGATCGACGGGATCATGAATGCTGTCACCATTCCGGTAATGGCCAAAGTACGCATCGGGCATTTTGTGGAGGCGCAAATTCTGGAAGCGCTTGGTATTGATTACATCGATGAAAGCGAGGTGCTGACCCCTGCGGACGAAGAAAACCACATCAACAAGCGGAAGTTTAAGGTGCCGTTTGTATGCGGGTGCCGAAACCTGGGTGAAGCCCTGCGGCGCATCGGGGAAGGTGCGGCAATGATGCGTACCAAAGGGGAAGCCGGTACCGGCGACGTTATCGAAGCGGTGCGCCATGCGCGGGCCGTGAACAGCGAGATCCGGCGTCTGACCACGATGGACGAGGATGAGTTATACGCGTATGCCAAGAATATTCAGGCTCCGTATGATCTGGTTCGGGAAACGGCGCAGGCAGGGCGGCTGCCGGTGGTCAACTTTGCGGCTGGCGGGGTGGCAACCCCGGCGGATGCGGCACTGATGATGCAGCTTGGGATGGATGGGGTATTTGTGGGGTCGGGTATCTTCAAGAGTGGCGACCCGGCCAAACGTGCCAAGGCAATTGTGGAGGCGGTTACCTATTTTGATAACCCGGACGTGCTTCTGACCGTGAGCCGTAGCCTGGGTGAGGCAATGGTCGGCATTAACGTCGTGGCTGACCAGATCATACTAGGAAAGCGCGGCTGGTAGCCGTTGGGCTAGTAGTCCACCAAAGTTAGATAGTCGGATAAAGGCGTTTGAGCTTGATACGGG
>CAZQIJ010000031.1:0-20071 GCA_964592955.1 uncultured Anaerolineaceae bacterium | reverse complement strand
GTTGCAGCGTGCAGGGCAGGTTCATATTGATGAACGGGGCCGCGTGCGCACCGCAAGACGCAGCGATGCCGAAGCCGGTGTCTCGCTGCGGAAACGTCGTGCCTGGTATGCCTAGTCCCAATTCGATTGAACATCAGCAGCTTCTCGATCACCTGCGGCAGACTGGCCTGCTTGCTGATCCGCGCCTGGACGCTGCCTTTAGCAGCGTGCCACGGCACATCTTTTTGCCGGATGTGCCGCTGGAGGATGCTTACAGCGACCGCGCGATTCCCATCAAGCGCGATCAGACCGGCCTGACGATCAGTTCTTCGAGCCAGCCCACCATGATCGCCATTATGCTGAACCAGCTTGATCTTCAGGCAGGTCATAACGTGCTGGAGATCGGGGCGGGGTCGGGCTATAACGCGGCGCTGATGCATACCCTGGTGGGCACTGGTGGGCGCGTGACCACCGTCGAAATTGAACCGGATCTGGCGCGCGCCGCTGGCGATAACCTCATGCGCGCGCACTGCGCTGGTGTGACGGTCGTCAACGACGACGGGGCCAAGGGCTATGCGCCGCGTGCCGCCTATGACCGGATGATCTGCACGGCTGCCATCTGGGATGTGCCGACCACGTGGGTTCGGCAGCTTAAACCGAACGGCATTCTGGTAGCACCCATCTGGCTGGATGGTGTGCAGGTGAGTGCGGCATTCCGGCGCGAAGCAGATGGGTGTTTATACAGCGAGAATAACCTGCTGTGTGCCTTTGTGTACCTGCGAGGTATTGCCGAAGGGCCGCTGCTCTCTAAACGCATTGGCACCAGTGGTCTTAGCATCACCAGTGACCAGATCGACGCGCTGGACACCGCCGCGCTGCACATTCAGTTCAGCAGTGACCAGGAACGCTGCCAGTTGAGCATCGCGCTTGAACCTCACGAATACTGGAACGGGCTGATGCCTTATGTGATGCTCAACGAACCGCCTGGAGACATTTTCGCCCTCTATGGCGTAAGCGAACAGCAGAAGGCTTACGGGATCGAAGGGCGCGGCTTTGCCCTGTTCACGGTGGGGGGTGCGGTTCTGGTGCCCTATCACGGTACGGGCGAAACCCACTGTTTCGCCGGGGCAGATGCCTTCCTTACCCTTGAAACACTGCTGAAGCGCTGGCACGACGCCGGACGCCCCACCTTAGATCAACTGCGCCTGCGCCTGCATCCCCGCACGGCGGTGGCGGCCAGTCAACCCGACGATGATGAGACGACATCCGTAGCGCGCGGTCGGCTTTATGCGCGCCGCCACCACAACCTGCATGCCTGGTTAGAGGAAAAACGATGACTCAATTCATTCTCACACTGGATAATGTGCGCGCCGCGCTTGGCCTCTATGAGTTTGACGCGCTCACTGCGCATGGGCAGATGGCACCGTATCCGCGCGGCAATTTCGAACAGGCCCCGCAGCCAAAAGAAGCTGGCGTACTGGTGCTGCTGTACCCTGCACCCGATGGCGAACTGCACCTGGTGCTCACACGCCGCAATGAAGGTCTGCGTGGGCACAGCGGGCAGGTCAGCTTCCCTGGCGGGCGGCGTGATCCGGACGACATCTCGTTTGAAGCCACAGCACTGCGCGAGACGTGTGAAGAACTGGGGTTGTGCGAAATCGACGTGACGATTCTCGGTCACCTGACCCCTATCTATATCCCGGTCAGCCATTTTCTGGTACATCCCGTGGTTGCCTATACCCCCACGATGCCAGATTTCGTGCCCAACCCGCACGAAGTCGCCGAAGTCCTCAGTGCCCCGCTGTGGGCGCTCCTCGACCCGCGCTACAAGGCGGAAGAATACCGGAGCTTTCAGAACATCCAGGTGAAAGTGCCGTATTACGATCTCTGTGGGCACAAGGTGTGGGGGGCTACGGCTGTCATGCTCAGCGAATTTGAACACCGGCTGCACCGTGTACTTGTGTAGCGTGCAGCCCAGGTTGAGCGTCAGGGGTTTTCTGTACGGGTAATGTTAAGTACCTGCCCGGTGTTGGGCATAGGGTGGAGCGCATAAACAGCATGGATGATGGGATCGTACTGGTTATTGGGTCATCAGGACTCGACATCAAGGCACAGGCCCGTGTGCCGCTGGAACCGGGGCTTGCCATTCCGGGTGTTGTGCGTAACACGGTGGGGGGCGCGGCGCGCAATGTGGCCGAAAATCTGGCACGCCTGGAAGTACCCACCACCCTGCTCAGCATCATCGGGACGGATGTGCCGGGCAAGCGCGTTCTCAGCGCCTGCCAGCGCGCCGGAATCGAGACACGTTACATCCGCCGCATGCGTGGCACCCGTACCAGTTCATATGTGGCTATGCTGGATACAAATGGAGATATGCTGTACGCGGTGGCAGATTTTGAAACCATCGAGCAGCATCTGACCGCGGCATTCATCGCGGAGCATGAGCATCTGTTTCAGGACGCAGCCCTGATTGTGATTGACGCCAATATGTCTGAAGCGGCAATTGACCAGGTGTTTGCCCTGGCCGAACGGCACCATGTTCGCGTAAGCGCAGACCCCACAACCCCCACCAATGCCGCCAAGCTGTGCCCGTATCTGTCTCAGCTTTACCTGATTGTGCCAAATGCAGCAGAGACTGGCGCGTTGTGCAGCGTGGGCGATGCAACGATGGGGCACGACGAGGCGATTCAGGCGGCGCGGGCCATTGTGGCTCTGGGTACAGAAATCGCCGTGGTGACCCTGGGCGATAGTGGCCTCACCTATGCCGATGCTGGCGGTGGGGGGTATATTCGCGCCGTCAGAACAAACGTTGTCGATACGACCGGCGCAGGAGACGCGCTGACCGGTGCTGTGATTTTCGGCCTCCTGAACGGGGTTGAGGTTGATGAAGCGATGCGGTTGGGCGTCACGGCGGCCTCACTGACGCTGGAAAGCACACACACCGTGCTGCCTGAACTAACCCAGGAACTGCTCTACAGCAAGCTGATGATCTGAAATCATGACCCACGAAGAATTGGTACAGCTCATACAGGCGGCGGTCGGCAGCCAACCCGCTGGCGCGGTGTGGGCGGATTTCGGCGCTGGAACTGGTCATTTTACGCGGGCACTAAGGGAACTGGTTGGTCCCGAAGCGGTCATCTTTGCAGTGGATCGTGATGGGCGCGCACTGGCGACCAACACGGCGGCCACCCAGCACATCCTGGCAGATTTCACCCAACCGCTGCCGCTGCCGCCTCTGCACGGTCTGCTTATGGCCAATGCCCTGCATTTCGTGCGTGATCAGGTGGCCATGCTCAAACGCTGTGCATCCTGCCTGTATCCGGATGGCCGCCTGGTGCTTGTGGAATATGATGTTACACGCTCACCGGGCTATGTCCCGTTCCCTGTACCCTACGCGCGCTTTGCGGACATGGCACGCGAAGCCGGTTTTGGCCGTGTGGCACGCACCGCAGACCGGCGCAGCCCCAGCAGCGGCATCGTCATGTATACCGCCTGCGCCACGCCAATGGACCCACCAGGTGACCTATCCCGGAATATGCAACAGGTCTAAAGATCGATCAGGAAACGACAGCAGCGCGGGGCACATCAGGAACACACTGCATCCAAACACAGCCCGCTCTATAATGGACGGATCACAGTACGCTCGGGGGAAGTATGGAAAGCGCAACGAACCCGCTTAGCAGCAGCGCCAACGTCCAGGCAGACATGCCACAGGTGGGGTGGCGTGTGCGCGTTATCCGGCTCATCTGGTGGGCCGTGGCGCTCGTCACCGTCACGCTGTTTGTGATCGGTCTGCCGTCACATTATGCCGTGCTGATCGACTATGTGAGCGGCGATCTGCTGCTCGAACAGCTTGACGGCATCATCCCAGACTTTATCGTGCTCTACAACATAACCCTCGACGTGCTGACGGTCGCCGTTTACTGGCTTGTCGCCTTCCCGCTGTTTCTTACCCGGTCGAATGACGTCATGGCGTTGCTGGCCTCGCTCATGCTGCTGACCCTGGGCACAGCCGTGACAAACTCCACCCTCAGTGACCTGGTTCTGCTGAATCCCCAGTTCGGTCTGGTCGCTGCGCTGATTGAAGGCGTTGCCCAGATTTCGCTGATTACCGTAGCGTTTACCGTGCCGGATGGACGCTTTGTCCCGCGCTGGTCACGCTGGTTTGCCATCGCTTACGGTGTATGGATCCTGGCTTACACCTGCTTTCCACAGATTGACGTAATCCGGCCTGGCAACTGGCAGCGACCGTTGTTCGCGCTGATTCAGGGCCCGATCTTTCTGGCAGCTTTTGCCTCGCAGATTTATCGTTACCGGGTTCATCTGACGCAAACGCAGCGCCAGCAGGTCAAATGGACCATCTACGGTTTCGGCGCGGCGATGTTCGGCTACAGCATGACTCTCGTGGGATCGCTCGTCTACTACGGAAATCAGTATGGCGGGTGGACGGCGACCACCATCCAGCTCGTCATCCAGTTCATTCTGCTGCTCTCGCTTAGCGCGGTACCTGTGGGCATCGGGTTCTCGGTGTGGCGTTACCGGCTGTGGGATGTTGATCTGGCGCTGCATCGCTCCGTTATTTATGCCGGTGTCACGCTCGTCCTGGGGATGCTGTTTGTGCTGGCGTTCTTCGTGGGGCAGGTGATCTTTCGTATTGCGTTCGGTGGGGACCAAACCGCGACCTCTGCGGCGCTGGGGGCTGCGGTCATTGTCCTCGTGTTTAACCCTATCCGCACCGGGTTACAGCGCTTCATCGACCGCCGCCTCTACGGGTTTCGCTTTGGCCTCGACCAGCTTGAACATGCGGAGGTATCCGACTCCAAACACGGGTTTTTCTCTGGCAACGTGCTGGACGGTTATCACCTGCTGGGGGTAATCGGTCGCGGCGGGATGGGTGATGTGTATGCCGGCCTCGCGGGGGATCGCCCGGTCGCGGTGAAAGTACTCTCCAGCCGCGCGCACCCTGGCAGCGACGCCAGACGTTTTGAGCGGGAAGCTGCCGCGCTTAAGCACCTGCGCCACCCGCACATCGTACAGATGATTGACGTGGGGCATGTTCAGGATGTGCCGTATCTGGTTATGGAGTATGTGCAGGGCAGAACGCTGGCAGAGGTCCTTAAGGAACAAGGGCGGCTGGAGGCTGAACCCGCACTCAGAATTCTCCGCGCGATCGCGTCAGCGCTGGATTACGTCCATGAGCAGGGGATCATTCACCGCGATGTGACGCCAGGCAATATCATGCTGCGCGCAACCTCTGGGGATGGGCCAGAACATCCTGTGCTGATGGACTTCGGCCTGGTCAAGATTCGCGCCCTGCAAACCGACCTGACGGGCACAAACGCCATCGGCACGATGCAGTACATGTCCACAGAGCAGATTCAGTCCGCCAAGACCGTTGATCATCGCACAGACATTTATGCGCTTGGCATCATCGCCTATGAGATGCTGACGGGTGTTCCCCCGTTTGCTGGCAGTCTGTCTCAGATTTTGTTTGCGCACCTCTACCAGCCTGCGCCCGACGCACGCACACTTTGCCCGGAGATCAGCGCAGCGGCTGCACTGGCGATAATGCGCGCGATGGCCAAAAATGCCGAAGACCGTTATGAGTCTGCCGGAGCGTTTGTCCGCGCGATGGAGGAAACGTAACGCCAACGTAACGCCAGAGGGTGAGGCAGCCCTCACCCTCACCACAGTTCATGTGGCAGCACCCTGGCGCGTGCTATTTTTCGGCGTCAGCAGGTACGCCGGTCGCCAGATGGAACCCCATCATATAATCCCCAAACGACTGACCCGGATAGCTGGTGGCGATGAAGGTATAGTACTGCTCTGGTTCTTCTTCCAGGTCAACATTGGTCAGTGGGATCGTCAGCATGGCATCATACTGCCCGCCCGCCAGCACGTTGCCGTTGGCGCGCGAAACCCCATACTCGTCCAGCAGCGCACTGATGCCCCAGCACGAGCTCTCGTTGCCCGCGTCGTCGCACAGCACCGGCACTTCGTCTGTATCCAGCATCACGTCACCCAGTTCCTCACCCATCAGGTAAATCAGCGGATCAAACTGGTTGGTGACCGAAATCATATACACGCTGAGCGGGATCTCCGAAGTGACCAGACCCGGTGTGAGCTGAACCGAGAAAATATCCCCTGCGCCATCCGCGTCGGTGGCAACCATGCCTTCCAGGATCAGGATGAATTCGCCATCGGTATCGCCGAACCCGCCGACCACCAGCGACACGTCAGCGAAGGCTTCCGCGCTGTTCTGGGAGAACGCGACCTGGGCGGTGCGCGGGCTGGGTTCTACCACATCAGTCGTGGGCAAATAGGCTTCGTAATAGTCGGCAGACGTGGTGTCGTCTGAACACAGGCCGCTGTTATCTTCACCCAATACCGCCAGAACGGGGTCAAATCCGTTAAGACCGACAGCGGTGGCGGTGTAGTTAAAACCGGAGCGCATCTGCACCACCGTGACCTTGACGCCGTTGGAGAAACTGCCGCCATCTTCGCAGTCCACGTTGATACCGGTCGGCTCGTCGTCCTGCGCCGCCGCCATTTGTACGGTAATTGCACTTACCAGCAGAAGTAAAAGCAGAGCCGGGAGTACACGCTTCATGAGTTTTCCCCTTGGATAGTAACGTGTTGTACCCTTCATCATACAAGGGAAAGCCAAAAGGTACAAAACGCTGGGGCAACGATTGCCCACCGCTTCTGACGGCGGGCTGCGCGCCTGTGTCTGCGGTTTTTCTGTCGTCTATGGTAAAATCGGCGTGAAGTTGTGCAGACCGCCACAGGAAAATTGTATGAGCGACTGGAAGCCCGTAATCGGCCTGGAAGTCCATGCCGAGCTGATGACCGAGACAAAAATGTTCAGCGCGTGCCCGTTTGTGGATAGTGTGGAGGCGGCACCGAATACCGCCGCAGATCCGCTGTCACTGGCGATGCCGGGAACACTGCCGGTGGTCAACATGAAAGCTGTGGAATACGGTACGATGGTGGGGCTGGCGCTCAACTGCGCGATTCCCGAAGTGAACCAGTTTGCCCGCAAAAGCTATTTTTACCCTGACCTGCCTAAAGGGTATCAGATCAGCCAGTATGATCGCCCGCTGGCGGTGAATGGCTATGTCGATATCGACCTACAGGACGGTACCAGCAAGCGCATTCGCATTCGGCGCGCGCATCTGGAAGAAGACACCGGCAAACTGACCCATACCGGCGATGGATCCAGCCTGGTGAGCTACAACCGGGCCGGGGTGCCGCTGCTGGAAATCGTCACTGAACCGGATATCTTCAGCGCGGAAGAAGCCGAGGCTTACGCGCGAAAGATCCGCGCGCTGCTGCAGTACCTGGGAGTTAATCATGGCGATATGTCTAAAGGGGTGCTGCGCTTTGAAGCCAATGTGAGCGTGCTGCACACGACCGATACAGACCTGCGCACCCGCCGCGAAATCAAGAACCTGAACAGCATTCGCAGCATGTTCAGGGCCATTCAGGAAGAAGTCGCGTGGCAGGTCAGGCAGTATGAGCGCGGCGGTACAGTCACCCCGGCCACGCTTGGTTGGGATGAGGACAAACAGAACATCATCGTGCAGCGTTACAAGGAACGCCCAGACGAGTACCGCTATTTCCCTGAGCCGGATCTGCCCGTGCTGGTGATGCAACGGGATTATGTGGAGGCGGTGCGCGCCGCGCTGCCAGAACTGCCAGACGCCAAGCGCCAGCGCTTCACGGATCAGCTTGGGTTGAGCGCCTATGATGCGCGCGTGCTGGTGATGGAAAAAGAAGTCGCCGTGTATTACGAAGAACTGCTGGCTGCAGGCACAGACGCGAAAGCCGCCGCCAACTGGATTATCACCAACCTGTTCGCGCTGATGAACCGCGCACCGTCTACGCCCTGGGAAAATATCCGCAGGACAAATGTCCCCGCTGCGCATCTGGCCGAACTCATTCGGATGGGCGCAGACGGCGTCATCAACAACAACACGGCGGTAAAGGTGCTGGCGGCGATGTGGGACAGCGGCGAACGCGCCGCGACTATTGTGGAGCGTGAAGGGTTGGCGCAGGTCAGCGACGCCGGGCTTATTGACGAGATTGTCGCGAAAGTCATGGCAGAAAACCCGGACATGGTGCAGGGTCTTCTGGGTGGCAAAGACAAGCTGTTCAATGCGCTGTTTGGCAAGGTGATGGGTGAACTGAAGGGCAAGGGTGATCCTCAGGTCGTGCGCGACACGCTCACACGCAAGCTGGACGACCTGAAAGCTTAGGGCCATACACCGTTATGACTGACCATGAAGCTGTCATCGCGCAGCTTAGAACGCTGGCAAACCCGGTGAACGCGGCGGGCATGCGCAGGTTCGGCATTCGCCCCCACACCGAACTGCTTGGCATTTCCGTCACCGTACTGCGCGACCTGGCCAAACCGCTGAAGAAAAATCACACGCTGGCGCTGAACCTGTGGGACGCCGGAATTCACGAGGCGCGGTTGATGGCGAGCTTCATCGCCGACCCAAAACAGATGACCGACACCCTGGTTGAAACATGGGCGCACAGCTTCGACTCCTGGGATCTGGTGGACCAGACCTGCGGGTTGTTCCAGAAGACGGTGTTGGCCTGGGAACTGCCTTCACGCTGGTGCGCTGCGGAAGCCGAATTTGTGAAACGCGCCGGTTTCGTCATGATTGTGGCGCTGGCCATGCACGACAAGAAGGCAGAGGACTCGCGTTACCTGGGCTTCTTGCCATTGATCGTGCGAGAAGCCCATGATGACCGTAATTTCGTCAGGAAAGCGGTTAACTGGGCACTGCGCGCGCTGGGCAAGCGCAGCCACTTTCTGAACAGTCACGCTGTCGAGGTCGCGCGCCAGCTTAAAACCATGGAGCCAAAAGCGGCGCGCTGGATCGGCAGCGATGCCTACCGCGAACTGACCAGCGACGCCATTCTGAAACGACTAAAACGCTAACTCACGCATCCGCGAGGCGCACATGAGCCACATCTTTATCAGCTACAGCAAACAGGATATTGAGTTCGTCCGTTACCTGCGCACCCTGCTGGCCGCCCAGGGCTATACTGTGTGGATGGACGAAGTACGGCTTACACCCGGCACAGACTGGTGGGATGCCATCGAAACGAACGTTGTGAACTGCGCCGCGTTCCTGGTGGTGATGTCTCCAAATTCGCGTGAATCCCGGTGGGTGCGGCGCGAACTGCTGCTGGCCGAAACGCACAATAAGCCGGTGATCCCGGTGCTGCTGGCCGGTGACCTTTGGCCGATGCTGGCGGACGTGCAGTTTGAAGACATGCGCGCCGGGCTGCGCGCCACGCTGTCATCTTCGCTCCTGGCGCGCCTGCGCGATTTTATGCCCACGCTGCGCAGCCGCACGGTGACGTTCACCATTGAACAGGGTGACATCACTACGGTGGATGCCGATGTGGTTGTGCTCAAGCACGCGCAGGGCTTCCTGGGGGCAGATCGTGTCGTCGCGGAGCGCATCTACGACCGGCGCATCGAGCCGATTAACGAAGACCTGACCGATAAGGAATTCAGGCAGTTCCTGAAGACCAACCAGGATCGGTTAGGAACGCTTTCCGCGATGCTTCAGCCCAAAGAGGGCGAATACGGGTTTATGCCCACCCACGACGCGCTTAAAGCGCCGCATGCACTGTTTGTAGGGCTTCCACACCTGCGCCACATCGGCTATGCCCACCTAAGGCAATTGGGGCTCAAAGCGCTGGCCTGCACAGCAGAAGCCGCCCCGCAGACCCGGCGTATCGCCATGACCATCCATGGCCCCGGGTTTGGCCTGGACGAAACCGAAGCGCTGCTATCGCAGTTTGCGGAATTTGTTGACGCCATCGAGGCCGGTACCTACCCGCCTGCGCTGGAACAGATTACGATTGTCGAGTATCTGAGCGAAAGAGCCGCTCGGCTGCGCAGCGCCATCGCACCCCACCTGGGCAGCGCGCACTATGCAGAGGCCAACCGGGAAGGCTGGGGCTACACCCTGCGCCTGCCAGATGTCGAAGGGAAGCAGCAGCCCCCTGCGAATGCCATCACCAACGCCGACGCACAACCCAAGACGCGTGTCTTTGTGGCACTTCCCGCTGACACAGATCAGGATGACTTCTACTACTACGGGATTCAGACGCCTGTGCATGCGCTGGGGCTGCTGTGCGAAACCACCAATCACGAGGTGTTTATCAGCGATGCTGTCAACTTTTTGTCGGCACGCCTCGAAGAAGCGGCCTGTTTGATTGCAGACCTTACGCAGCCGGATTCTAACGTTTATCTGCAATTGGGCTATGCCTGGGGTAAGGGCATTCCGACCATTCTGATTTCGCGCCACGGCTCCGTACCATTTGTCGGCATCCCACATGTGCATTACCGGCAGATCCGCGAGCTGGAGGCCGGGCTTAGCGCTGCTTTGGCAGAAGGCAAAACAGCCGGTTGGTTTCTCCGTTAACGGGCATCGCGAACCGCATGCGAACCGCATCGTGAGGCAGCATGTCCGTGGCTTAACCTTCAACACAATTCTCTAACATGGATTTAACGGATAGTATCGTATACTTTTTGGTTAGCCTCAGGCGTCGAAGTGAGGCAGGAGGTGGACTTAAGCTCGCCGGTTGTGATAGAATAGTGAGTTTGTTACAATTTGAACAAATGCACTTTCTTCACGCTTGGAACGCAAGTCGCTCTGTTTCTTATCTGTAATCCTTTTCACAAGTGGAATCTGACGCCGCTTTGGGTGGCATTTTGTCCATCACAATGCTGATGGGGCTATTTTCTTAGGATTATGATTTATGGCAGCGTATTTAGTGGTTGATGTGGATGATCTGCTGCAACGTTTTCGAAGTCGTGGCATTGCGGTAGACATCCAGGAACTTGCTGTAGGACTGCGCGGCGGCGCAGCGTTGGCAGCCGGGTTAGTAAGCGCCGAGAAACTGCGCGCAATCGCAGTGGCAGACTGGCAGAAGCACCGTGACGGTGGTTCCATCGATTTGCAGTACATCTTCAAGGCGGCGGGCTACGATAGCTTTGATATCCCCCGGCGCGACAGTGTGACCGACGCCTTAATCATCCATTACTTCTCCTACGACCCGGAACCGGTCAGCGAGCTGATTCTGGCTACCACCAGCCGAGACCTGATTCCGCTGGTGCGCCGCATTCGCACCACGCGCAATGCACGCATCCGCGTATGGGGATCAGAAGATGTGCTCCAGGGGACCGAGTTTGCCGACGAGGTCATTTACCAACCGTTGGAATCCCTGCTTGGCCTACAGACGAAGAACGTGGCGATTTACATTGATTTTGAGAACATCTCAATCAGCCTCAATGAACAGGGCTTCGTCGTCAATCTCGATCACCTGATCAGCGCGTTCGTGCGCCAGGCCAAGGCACATGGTCATGTGGTTAAGATGGCGGCCTATGCGCCCTGGGGGCAGCGCGGCACCCTGCCGCCGCTGGTCGATTCCAGCGGGCGCGAAATTGCAGATGAAGCGCCAAGCCGCCTCGCAATGGCCAATATCGACCCGGTGTTTAACCTGCCGGGCAAGAACAGCGCAGATGTGCGCATTGCGCGCGATGTCATTACCGATGCGGGCCACGCCGATGCCGCCGATGTCTACATTCTGGCCAGCGGCGACCGTGACTTCAACGAGGTGCTGAATACGCTGGTGAAGCGCAATCGCAGCGTGATTGTGTGGGGGGTGCGCGGCAGCACCAGCCGCCAACTGGAGAACAACCCAGGTATTCATATCGAATACATCGACGATTTCACCAACCTGCAAACGCACCAGTCGCTTAGCAAATCCACCATGCTGGAAGATGTGACGGAAAGTTTCACGCCGTCGCAATGGTCCAGTGTGGTTATCCAGTACGATCAGATTGCGCTCCAGCTCAAGACAGAGCAGATTCCAGCGCGTGCGCTGGTGGATCAGCTTCAGCATGTGGGTGCGGTAATCTCGCCAGAACGCGGCGAAGATCTCGTGTCGCAGGCGATATCACTGGGTGTGCTTAAACCCGTCGCCACCAATGGGATGATCATCATCAACGCCGGGCACCCGATCGTAGACAAAACGCGCCTGATTCGTGATCGCATCGTAATGCGGGTGGCCAATACCCTGCAAGTGCGCAAGTGGGAATATGTCAATTACGGGTTCCTGCTAAAGGGCCTGGCGATGGACAGGGAACTGGACCGCCCCGGATGCAACAGTGATGACCAGTGGCGCTCGCACTGGATTGACGCTTTGGTACGTGAGCAGGTGTTGGAGCGCGAGTTAATCCCGCATCGCCACAACCCGGATGATCTGGTTCCGGTCATCAAGCTGTCGTCGAACGAAATTCAGTTCCTGGCCGCTGCGCCACCGCCCAGCGCCGAAGGCGATGACAGCGAAGATGACGCCTGGCTCCACCTGGCTTTGGAAGAACTGGATTATGCCGAGCCACCTACTGCCAACATGATACGACGCGTTATCGTCAGTGTGGAGCAGTTCACCAGTTTTCGCGGCTTCGCCTGGTGCCCGCTGGGCAGCCTTCACCGCCGCCTAAGCGGGTTCGATAACGGAATCGCGTTTCAGCGTGCGGTGGAGTATCTTTCTGAGAACGACGCGGCTTACGTGCGCGATTACCCCAACCCACAGAGCAATTACAACACAAAAGGCATTTCGCTGAACACCGAGCGCGCTATCGTGGTTGACGTGTTGGAACTGCGCAACGCGTTCATCCGCGTGCTGCTGTCGCTGTACAACCGCGATATGCTGATCTCGCAGCAGACGGTGACAGCGGAAAGCGGCGAGGCAGACTGGAACCTGGATCTGTGGTTTTCGATTATGGAAACGGAGAATGTGCTGAACGCACTCCCCGGCAGGCCCGGTCAGTACAGCCTGTTCAGAACACACCATACGGTGAACCTGGTGGCTGGCACGGACTCCGACGGCAAGCCGCTTAGCAGCATTTCCTGAACGCTTCAGCGCATGTGCTGAACGCCTCATGGAAAGCGCAAATCAATTACAGCCCATACAGGGACGCGACACGCCTCGTCCGCTGTGTATCATCACGCGTGTTCGTTTTGATTTCTCCAGCAGAAGGGACGGCCTGGCTGCGCCTGGATCTGCGCATTACCAGCCGCGAAATGCTGGCAGGGATCTAATCGAATCCCAGACGCAGCGTAATAATGCGGTGTGGTGGCAGCGTGACGTGTACGCTGCCAATGCCGTCTGGCTCCAGGATCGACTGCGGTTCTTCTGCCATGCTTACGATCCGCGCATACCGTGTGCGTTCATGGGGGGTAACGCGGGCCTCAACCTGCTGTGCAGTCGGGTTAAACAGGCGAACAATCCAGCCGCGACCATGCAGCGGGGGCTTCAGTGCCGTCAGGATGGCACCGTTTGCATCGCTTTCTCCGGCATGACCGAGGTTCGTCATCACAGAAAGATAGCTGCGGCGCAGTTTTTCTGGCGGTACGCTGTACTGGTAGGCCCGCAGCGGGGCATTGTAGAGCTGGCCCGCCCGCAGCAGCGACACATCATCGCCTGTGTTGACGGGCACCAGGGCATAATCTGCCGTCATCGCACGTTCGCTTTGAGCACCGGGGGCATCCAGCACTGTCCCCACCGCGCCGCTGCGTGTCCGCAAATCGTCACGGCTGATCCATCCCACAGCCCGCAGCAGGGTCAGCGCCAGCGTGACCTGACGGTTTTCGTGCAGCCCTTCATATTCATGCAGACCGCGAGTTACCAGGGCCAGCGCATTGGTCCCGTCATCCACCATCGCTCCTGTCAACAGCGGGTGCGTGGATGTAATGCCTTCGGTTCCGGGGCGCGGCGCATTCAGCGGCGCTTCTACCCGCACCGCCCGCTCTATCACACTAAAGGCAGAGTCTGCGCGTAAGGTTTCGCTGTAAAGACCGGTGCGCAAATGGGCACGCAGACGATGGTCCGCCGCGTTATTGGTGAAGCGGGTTGAGAAGTAGATACCCGGCATGCTGTCATAAAATGTGGCAGTGGTGATCAGTTCCAGCAGGCGCACACCGCGATCACGGTTGCGGTCTGCGCGCAGGCCCGGCGCGATGCGCATGCGATGGCGCAGCAGCAATCGCTCATACAGGGCGGAAGTCTCAACCTGGATATCACCGGTCATCTGCGCCAGTTCGAGCGAGTCTTCAAGCGGGGCGCTGTAATTGTAGGTGTCGCCTGCATCGCCACCGTCATAATAACGCAGCAGGCTGGCCACTTCGCCGCGCTTGTGCCGCCAGAACAGCTCGCCACCTTCTGCAGAGAGGGTCGCGCCGCCGGTATCTGCGATCGTCGAAGCATTGGCACGCTGGGTGAGGTGAACAGGCTGCGGCAGCTTTTCTGATAACTCGACCGTATAGACCGCATAGCCCACCGGCGGCACATCCGCCACAAAGTTGATCACATGGGTTTCTGGCGACCAGCCGAACAACTGATCATCGCCTTCTGGCGAAATCAGATGGGCGGGGTGTACAGCGGGTGGCAGGGCGAGCGCAATTTCAACAACCTGCTGCACGCGCCAGTTGTGCGGATTCCAGACTTTCACGTAAGTCGTCGCGGCCTGCGCAGGGCGTGGGCCATTGGCCAGCGTGCCAGGCAGGGCGCGCAGCGCGCGCCTGGTAACCTCCGCGGCGATGTCCTCAACCTGCCTGAAACAGACCTCCTGGTGTGCGTGGACTGCATCTGTGCCATGCCCGCCCAGTACCGCGTACCCCTGCGCTTTCACAAGCGTGCGCCACCCGTGTTCCAGCAAAGCCGTCATATTCTCCGCATGTTCCATTTCGCCATGGGTGAGGGCGATGGCCAGCAAGGGTTCGGCGCTAAACGTCAGCAGGTTCTGCAGGTAGGCGTTGCGCTGCTTGATTGGGATGCGCGCAGACAGCGCACCCGGCAGCAGGTATCCGCCAGGCCTGAAGGTTTGCAGGCGCAGTTCACCGCGCAGGGCGGGGCGGCTGCGATCTGGCATGGACTTACGCAGCAGCGCAATGTAATCGCTTAAACGTGTTTGCGAAACGGGAATGGATAGGGAGAAATCCCCCGTCGCCGCCACAGATTGCAGCCACAGATACGGGCCGTCTGGGGTGGTTACACGCTGTTTGCGCAGCGAAAGGTACGGGTTATGACCCTGGATGTCGTCGCTGACCACCAGCAGGCTCGTCCCATCTTTGCCTTCCCAGCGGAACGGCAGAAACAGCACGGGCGCGCCGTGATGCAGCAGCGCCGCGTTGACATCGAAACCGGCCAGGATTTGTGGCAGCTGTGCGGGGTGCCCCTGGATTTCCGGCATATAGGCCGTTTTGGTCAGCGTCACGGCATAGCGGTCAGCATCCACACTGGCCAGCAGCAGGTTGCGGATGAGCGACTCGCCGCTCACCAGGGTTTCGTAAGGGTGAACATACCACGGACCGATTTCGATTTTGCCCGCACTGTTGCCACTGATCAGTTCGGTAACGAGGTCTGGCCGGATTTGTGCCGCGTCTTCCAGTATGACGGTTTGCCCACCCAACAGCACGAAGTGCGTGCCGCTCTTTAGCAGAAGCAAAATCTCTGCCAGAAGATCCAGCAGCCGGGCCCGCTGGTGTTCAAGCGTGGCACGACCCTCGCGTTCCCAATGAACAAAAGGAATGATATGCATGATGGCTGCCCTGGAGGACGCCGTTTCTGACATCGTTGGCCCTTTACTTGTGACGCACCGCAAACTGCTTTTGTGCCTAGTATAGCGCGGGGTGTAGAATCGGCCTATGCTCGATCCCTAAGGCTGGCCGCCGCTGGCATGTCAGAATGCAGGCGCTGTCGTACCGACTGACGAATGAAAGGTTCCCCCAATGCACAAATTCATGATCATGTTCAGGCACCCCGCCGACGAAGACCTGTTTGAGAACAGTTACAACGACCTGCTGGCGCTTGTGGAGCGTATGCCCCATATCACCCGGCGGCAGGTCAACCATATTCTGGGAAGCCCTGTGGGGCGCGCGCCATATCACCGCATCCTGGAAGTGTATTATCACGATCGCGCCGCGATGGAAGAGTCGCTGCGTTCCAAAGCAGGGCAGGAGGCCGGGAATCAGATCCAGACTTTTCCAGCGGGAACCTTCGAACTGTTCTTTGCAGAAGTCTACGAAGCGCTGCATCATGAATGATTTCAAACGAAATGCCCAAACAAAATGTGCGATAATCAGCAGTAGGGCAGAAATATGAACGGAGCTTCGAAACATAGTGAAACAAAGATTGTTGATCGCGGCACTTTTTCTCAGCGCACTGCTCATTTCTTTCTCATTCCTACAGGCGCAACAACCGCAGGCTCAATGCCCCATCCTGGTCGAAACAGCACTGGCTGCTGTTGAAGAGGCGTGCGATGCGACAGGTCGCAACCAGATCTGTTACGCGAACATCCGCCTTAACGCCGAACCTCAGGCTTCCGTTTCGCAATTTCAGTTTGAGCAGGTGGGCGATATTGCCGATGTCGCCGACATTGCATCGCTGCGCCTCAGCAGTATGAACGTTGATACGAACGAGTGGGGCGTGGCTTTCCTGCGGCTGCAGGCCAGCCTGCCCAACACCCTGCCCGGCCAGAACGTGGCGTTCATCGCCTTCGGCGATGTCGAGATCGTCAATGCCGTAAGCCCGGAACAAGTAGAAGACGGTATCTTCTCACCTATGCAGGCCTTTTACCTGACCACAGGTGTGGGCGAACCTGCCTGCGAAGAAGCTCCCCAGGATGGACTGCTGATCCAAACCCCGGAAGGCGTGGGCGAAGTCAGTTTCTTCATCAACGAGATTGAGGTACAGGTGGGATCCACCGTATTCTTTGAGGCACGCCCCCAGGACGAAATGCGAGTCAGTGTTCTGGAAGGGGCCGCGGTCATGCAGATTGACGAAACGTTCCACACCGCCATACCGGGAACACAACTCCGCGTTGCCATCGACGAAAACCTGCGGCCTGTGGAAAATGTGGAACCGCTGCTTGAACCGTATGCGGAACGTATCGCGGAAGCGGCCCCGGTGGCACTGCTGCCGCGCCTCATCGAGGCAGCGGCTCCGCTGGACAGTGCGCAGATGGAGCGGGTGCGTGAACGGGTTCGCCGCAGGCAGCGGTTGTGTGGTGAGGATGGCCTGCCGACCTGTGACCGTCTGCCGCGCGAGGTGGGTGGTAATGCCTGTATTCTGCTGGAACCAGGCGAAACCCTTCCCGATGACGAGACAGCGCCGGTGTGTGACGTTGAGCTTCTGGAGGCTACAGAAGATCCCAACGCCACTCCAGGCTTGAGCGGACGCAGGGCGCTGGCGCGCACCGCCGTCGCAGAAACCCGCGCCGCTAACCGGGAAGTACGGGCAACTTCACGGTCAGAAACCCGCACTCTGCTTCCCAGCCGCACCCCCCGCCCCCGTGAAACGGCGACGGCGCGCCTGGCAACCGCGACAGCACGTTTAGCAACTGCTACAGCGAAGCAGGCCACAGCAACATCGAAAGCCGCTACGGCAACATCGAAAGCTGCAACAGCAACTTACCGCCTGGAAACGCGCACGGCACGCGCCGAAACCCAGAATGCGCCTACTGAGACATTGAAGCCGAAGAAAGAAACGCAAACCGCTGTGGCAGAGACACCCACTGCGCCGCCTCATCCTACGCTCACACCGCCGCCCACACTCGCTCCACCGCCCACACTCGCGCCACCGCCCACACTCGCACCGCCGCCCACACTCGTACCGCCGCCATCGGCTACACAGGATACAGCGCATCACCCTCCAACGGACGAACCGACACCCGCGGCGACAGAGTGAGTGAACACGACACCGTCAATTCGTTTGCCGCCCGCGGAACTGCACGGAATTGAACCACCCGCGCACGAAGGACCCCAGGGGTACTAAGCAACCCGGGGTCCTCGGTTAATAAGGAGAGGTAGTACTCAAAATCACTAAGGGTGAGGGTTGATCGTGTATTTCTCGCGTGCAATAACGTGGAAACACTCCTCACTTCACCAAATCACGGTAGTGGGCGTGTAGGCGTGCCCGCCCCCTGCAGGAAACCGCCCGATTTCCCGGTGAAGGTGACAGTGTCGAAGTCATCGCGACACGATATGGGCACGATACGAAGGAAGCTGCCGAATGCGAACGGGCAGTGCGCAGGACGCGCATTGCCCACCCTGCGCAGATGCAGACAGCCTCAACCTGAGTTTGCGACACGCTCCACCATCTGACGGATGCCCTGAGGATTAGCACCGCTCAGCCGGTTCACCGCTTTGCCATCCTGGAACACGATAAAGGTCGGAATAGAGCGGACATCGTAGGTCCCCGCCGTGACAGGGTTTTCATCTACATTCAGTTTCACAACCTTGATCTTGCCGCCGTACTGCTGGGCAAGCTGTTCGACATAAGGCGAAATGCTGCGGCAGGGCGCACACCACACGGCCCAGAAATCGACCAGAACAGGGACTTTACTGCCCAGCACATCACGCTTGAAGCTGGCATCTGTCACTGCGGCGGCCCCTTTGCCACCCGTACCGGTAGCATTCGCGCCTTTGTCCTGGGAGGCTTTGGCCTGCGGCAGCGGCGTGTCGTTCAGCAGATGGTCAATATGGCTGCGCACATCCACCGGGCGGATATGTTCAGCCTTCGATTTTACCTTGCGCCCAAATAAAGCCGGGGTCAGTGTGACCAGCGCGGGCAGCGCCGGGCTGCCATACTGCGCCAGCGTTTCGGGGTTGGCGGCAGCGTCCACACGGATCAACAGCAGATTGTCGGCATTTTTCTTGGCCTCACGCTGCATCGTTTCTTCTAAGGGGGTATCCTTTCTGGAACCGTCCAG
The DNA here is from genome assembly GCA_964592955.1 of uncultured Anaerolineaceae bacterium. Classification (GTDB taxonomy): domain Bacteria; phylum Chloroflexota; class Anaerolineae; order Aggregatilineales; family Phototrophicaceae; genus CAZQIJ01. Next base: position 1,284 of record CAZQIJ010000031.1, on the reverse strand, counting down.
CAGGATGAGAATAGCGGGCTGCTTTTGCCCCAGAACCTTCTTCAGGTTACGATCATCAGTAGTTATGGGGGTATCTAAGATCGGCATAAGCCTTACTCCATTGCACACAAAATCTACCCATCAGACGCTCTAAACTGGCGCGAATTTACGTCCCCCCAAACAATGGGGTACAGGTGATGTGCGCAACTGGTTAGGATCAGTATAATGTGGGGTGTGAGAGTGCAGGCATGGAAATCTTCTTTGGTGCAATGCTGGCCATTGGGGTCCTTTATTTTGCCCTGATGATCGTTGGCATCAGCGAGCTTCTGGATATTGACGGCGCATTAGGGCTACTCAACCTCGATGCGCTCTTTGGGATCAACGACTCCACCGGTTTTGGCTGCATGGTCATCTCTGCTTTCATGGTCGGTTTTGGCGGCGTGGGGCTGGTGGGGCTTTCTGCGGGCTGGAGCCTGCCGGCCATTCTGGGGATTGCGCTGGTGCTGGGTGTGGGATTGGGGCGCGGGGTACTGGCCATCTTCCGAACCGTGTATGCAGCCCAGTCACAACCAATTAAAGCTTCGCTGGATGACCTCATCGGGCAGACCGTGCGCGTAACGCTGGATGCCCAACCGGGACAAACTGCCGAAGCCATTATTGAGACGGGCGAAGTTGCGCGTTTTCCCATCAGAGAAATTAACCGTGCAGCGCTTAAACGCGGCGACCTGGTAGAAGTGGTGGATGTTCAGGGGCGTTACCTGCGGGTGAAGAAGAAGCATGGTTAGCGTCTTTGTGATTTCATAGATGTTCACGAGTAAGAGCCGTTGCAGCTCAGGAGCGACTCATGGAAATTGGCAGCATTCTTTTATTTGCACTGATTATCGTTGTTCTGGGTGTCATTGTCACTATCGTCCGCAGTTATCACAGGGTGCCCCCCAACGAGGTCATGGTGATCTTTGGTACGGGGCAACCACGCTTCATCACAAACGGCGGTGCAGTGGTCTTACCGTTACTGCAAAGCTACAAGAAACTGGATCTGACCATTATCACGATCAAGACGCTGAAAGACGAAGTGTATACCGAGAGCGGCGTGCCTATTCAGTTGGACTGGGTGGCACAGGTTCAGCTAGACAGCAATGAAGCGTCGCTGAAAACTGCTGCGAAAGCCTTTCTGGGTAAAACGCGCGATGAAGTGCGCCAGGTCATCGAAGAAACGCTGAGCGCCAATTTCCGCGCTATCGTCGGGCAGATGTCAGTTGAAACGATTCACCGTGACCGCGACGATTTTGTGCGCCGTGTTCAGGA
>CAZQIJ010000030.1:0-20210 GCA_964592955.1 uncultured Anaerolineaceae bacterium | reverse complement strand
GCCCGCTGGCCAGCAGCACGACCCACAATCCCGCCATCGCCAGCCCATGCCCGGTTCGCCGGATGGCCGACTGCATCTCCACAGGTTTTACCGGCAGAGCCGCCACCATCAGCGCCAGCAAGCCTGTGAGTGCAACGGCGGGCATCATCGCTGGAATGTCCAGCAGGTGATGTATCCCGAAGCCGACCGCACCGGCTGCCCCTGCCATCAGGAGGCCGCGCTCCCGTTCTGAAGCATCGCGCCAGTTTGCCCGAAACGCCCGCCCCGCCAGAACCAGCGTCAGACCCAGCGCGGCCAGACCCATGATCCCCAGTTCGCCTGCGACCTGAAGCACCACATTGTGTGCATGGCTGTGCGGCTGCAGCGGCGGCTGGGACTGATGCTGCTCCAGCGCAATGCCATAGGTGTACAGTCCGTAACCGGTGAGAGGCTTCTCCATGAACATATCGACCGCTGGGATCCACAAACTCGTGCGATGATCGACAGTGCGCCCCCTCTCATTCAGCGACTCCAGCAGGATTACCCCCACCAGGATTACCCCCACCAGCGCGACCACCATCCCGGCGGCAATGCCCATGCGCGTAACGATGCTGCGCTGCAAGAGCCACGCGCGCAGTTTCGCAGGAGCCAGCAGGTCGCGTTCAACCAGTATCAGCGCCGCAGCCACCACCAGCGCCGCCCCCATCCCCAACCATGCTCCGCGCGAGAACGTCAGGAACAGCAGCAGGGCGGCGGCAAGCCCCAGAAGGGTGAGCAGCACGCGCAGCAGGGTCTGGCGCAGCGCAAGCACGCGGCCAAGCGCAAAAGCCACCGCGACAATCAGGTAGCTGGCAAGCGCGTTAGGATTACCGAGCAGGCTGACCGGGCGCGCCAGCCCGAACAATCCGCTGCTCACCGGCCCCGCATTGATAAGCTGAAAGTAGCCAAAGCCAACGATAATGACGCTGGAAACCAGAAAACCATCCACCAGAGCAGCGCGGCGCAGATGGTTATTCAGAAAGAGGTCGGCAGCCGCGTACCATACGCCCATATACAGCCCCACAAACCACAGCGCGATGACGATGCGCCGCCAGTTTTCCAGGTTGGCCGCCAGGGATATGGCAAACGCCGTGGCCCACACGAACAAGGCCGCATCCAGAGGGGTACGGTGCCACACACTGCCGCGCCGCAGCAGCAGCCAGATGCCGCTGAGCAGGACGAGCAGGAGCAAAGTAAGCTGCTGCACCTGAGGAAGAACAACACCGTTAAACGTCGCGCCCAGGCTGAATATGTAAGTCATCAGACCGGCAGTAAGGGCACGCAGAAGGGACTCTGTGCGTATCATGGGCAGCCTTTTCCTGAGCACGCTCCCGCACAACCACAGGAGGTGAACCATACCAAAAAGCGGAGACTGCCCAGTTTTACACCGTCGCCTCGCTCCCGTCAATCATCCTGAGGCGGCAGCAGGTGGTACAGCGCATCATAGATGCGGATCTGGCGGCTGCGGATAATCTCGACGAGCGTATCCCAACGCAGTTCTTCCCAGATGTCAACGCCGTAACGATGAAGCTGATAAATCAGATACTCGATGACCTGAAGGCGATAGGCATCATCTTCGGGAATCCAAATGGACGTAGTGTTGAGAATCTCGTCCGCTATTTCTGGGGTAAGATACGGGAATTCCCGCAGAAGCTCGTGTTGGGTTGGGATATACATAGGGTCCTCGACCAGGATGTTTATCAGCATTATAAGTGTAATCGCTTTCCACGACGATTGAGGAAAGGTATGAAAAAGTGAACTTTAGACCCGCGTTCCTAACGCTTCTGGTTGCTGTCATCTATGCTGTCGCTGTACTTTCTGGCGAAGGAGGCTGGCTGTCCCTGGTAACGCTTGGGTCGGATTTTGTCCCGGAGGCAAACCCTGCGCTGACGTTTTCAGAAGAGGGCTATGACGGCCAGTTTGTCTATTTCATTGCGCGTGACCCTGCCGCCGCCGCAGGCTTCATCGCCGCCGGTGGTGACGTTCCCGCATACCGCTACCAGCGCATTCTGCTGCCCGCGCTCGGCTTTGTGGCAAGCCTGGGTGGGCAGGATGATCTTGTGCCTGCCGCGCTGCTCATCATCAACCTGGCAGCGCTTACGCTGAGCATGATCGTCCTGGAAAACCTGCTGAGCGCTTACGGAGTCAGCCGGTGGTATGCGCTGGGGTATGGATTATCGGTTGCCGGGGTGGGGGCGGTGCGCCTTAGCCTCACCGAACCGCTCGCGTATGGACTGGCTATCGGCGCGTTGTGGTACTGCCACCGGCAGCGCTGGCCCCTGGCAGCGGTTCTGCTGGCGCTGGCAGCGCTGGCAAAGGAGACCACACTCGTCTTTGCCGCCGCAGTTGTCCTGTATCTGCTCGTCACACGCCGCTATCGCAGCGCTGGGGGGGTGGCACTGATCGCCGGGCTGCCATTTGCGCTGTGGCAGCTTGTGCTCTACGCGCAGTTTGGCGCGTTTGGCGTGGGATCCGGCGGACGCCTTGCGACCTCCTTTGAGGTAATCCCGTTGATGGGGGTGATCCGCATTCTCACCGAGGGCAGCCCCACGATCTTTCTTGTGCTGGGGCTGCTTCTGCTGCCATTTGCCCTCGTTCCTGCGGTGTGGGGGCTGTGGCGTGGTTGGCAGGACTTGCGGCAGTCACACGTATCACTGCTGGGGTTCGTCCTCACGCTCCAGGCACTGGTCATGCTGTTTGTGCCGTTTTCCACCTACCGCGAACCGCTAGGCATTCTGCGCTTCATCGCCGGGCTGCAGATCGGTGTTATCCTTTATGCGGCGGAAAACCGCCAGCGCCGCCCGCTGCGTTACAGTGTGTTATGGGCACTCACCCTGCTGCTGGTCCTCAATTCGGATCTGGCCGCATAACACGGGTTACAGCATGATGCGGGGTTGTCTCGTCAGTGATATACTGGCAGGAAGGCCGATTTTTAATGTTACAGGATAGAAATTGATATGTATGATTACATCGTTATTGGGGCTGGCTCGGCGGGGTGTGTGGTGGCAAACCGCCTCTCTGCTGACCCGCGTGCCCGCGTGCTGCTGCTGGAAGCGGGTGGCCCAGATACCCGCCAGTCCATTCACATCCCGGCTGCCTGGGCAAAGAGCCTGAAAACCGAAATCGACTGGAACTACACGACGGAACCCCAGCCGCACCTGCTCGACCGGCGTCTGTACTGGCCGCGGGGCAAGACGCTGGGGGGCAGCAGCGCCATCAATGCCATGATCTACATCCGCGGTCACCGTGTGGATTACGATACCTGGGCACAGCTCGGCAACGAGGGATGGAGCTACGACGACGTTCTCCCCTATTTCAAAAAATCAGAGAACAATGTGCGCGGCGCATCAACCTATCATGGCGCTGGGGGTTACCTGAACATTGATGACCTTGAACCCAATCCGCTGACCAGCGCCTTTGTTCAGGCCGCGCAGGCGGTTGGCATCCCACACCGTGTGGACTTCAACGGTGAAGATCAGGCGGGTGTAGGCACCTACCAGGTTACGCAAAAGAACGGCAAACGGCAGAGTTCCGCGGTGGCCTTTTTGCGCCCCATTCTGGATCGTCCCAACCTGACTGTCATAACCCACGCCCACGCTGCTCGCATCCTGTTTGAGGGCAGGCGCGCGCGCGGGGTGTCTTACCTGCAGGAGGGTATGCCGCGCGAAGCACACGCCGCCGAAGAAGTTATCCTGTGCGGCGGGACTGTAAACACACCGCAGCTTCTGCTGCTGTCTGGCATTGGCCCGGCGGAACATCTGCATGAGATGAATATTCCGGTGGTGGCAGACCTGCCCGGAGTCGGGCAGAACCTGCAGGATCATGTGGTGTGCGGCGTGATTACCTTTGCGGTTAAGCCGGTTAGCCTGGTGGGCGCGACGCGCGTGTCCGAAATGGTGCGCTACCTGCTCACCAATCGCGGGATGCTGCGGTCTAACGCTGGCGAAGGCGGCATGTTTGAACGCACGTCACCTGAGCTGCCCGCGCCGGATCTTCAGTATCATTTTCTGCCTGCCCACTTCCTGGATCACGCGCAGACTCCGCTGGTTGGTCACGGGTATACCCTCGGCACGACCCTGCTGCGCCCCAAAAGTAACGGTTACGTGAAGCTGCGCAGCGCTGATCCGCTGGATGCACCGATAATTCAACCGAATTATTATGCCGAACCTGAAGATATAGAAACGATGCTGAAGGGCATGTATCGCATTCGCGAGATTCTGGCCGCCGCGCCGTTCGATGTTTATCGGGGCATAGAGTTCCTGCCCGGCAGCGATGTCCAAAGCGAAGCCGACATGCGCCAGGTGCTGCGTGAACGGACCGAGACCCTGTATCATCCGGTGGGCACAGCGAAGATGGGCAGCGATTCAATGAGTGTGGTCAATGACCGCCTTCAGGTGCATATGGTGGAAGGGCTGCGTGTGGCAGATGGGGCGATAATGCCAACGATTGTGGGCGGCAACACCCACGCCCCCGTCGTGATGATCGGCGAAAAAGCGGCAGACCTGATCGCGGGCATTGTCTGACAAAAAGCGCGATCCTGAAGGTGAGGCGGCGTTCGCCAAACCACAGCGCGCGCGCTGTGAAGCCCCATAATAGCCGCCTCGCCAGCACAGACGGTGCTGCGCGCATGCACACCACCGTCTGTGCCCTCAAGCCCATCGTGTTCCAGCGCGCCCCTTAATCGCCCGCCACCTCTGTCGGGTTGGCAAACTTCGGTTGTGTGGCGTCGCGCAGGGTGACCACAGCGGCGATGAGCCGCAGTGAAGCCCCAAACATCAGCACGGCAATGAGGCTCACCCCGAAATTCGCCAGCGTACTGCCCAGCAGGGGCCCTACAAATGTCGCCATGCCGGTAACCTGCTGAAAACCGACTGTCCAGCTCGTCATGTGGCCTGCCGGTGTCCGTTCCACAAACATCGAGAAGATGCTGACCGAAGCGCCGGTCCATGCAGCGCCAGAAACCGCAGCGCCGATGAGCGCAGCGTTGAGATCCGGCGCAATTGCAAAGATGACACCGGCCAGCGCCGTCCCCACCATACTGGTTGCCGTCACCACGCGGTTACCGTAGCGGTGAACAAGGTGGTGGATAAACGACGAGGCAACAGTGCCCGCCGCCAGCTCCACCAACCCGAACCACGCCATGTACCCTTCGGTCGCGCCCATTCCTTTCACCAGATACAGTGGTGTGACGGCAATGATGGCGAAAAACGCCGTGTAACTGGCAGCCATCACACCCGCGAAAGTGAGGAAGCGCCGGTCTCGCCAGGCATTACTTTCGCGCGTTTGCCGCGGCATTTCTGCCGGGCTGATGACCCTTACCCGCATCACATGCCACTGGCTAACCAGAGTCAGGCCAAACGCAGCGGTAAACATCACCTGGTAATTGAACGGAAACGGCATTCCTTCCAGCCAGAAACCAAAGAAGACGGCGCTCACCGCCAGCGTGATATTCAACGCCAGCGTGCGGCGGCTGGTGAGCAAGGTCATCTTGTCATCCCCCACCGCTTCGCGCATCAGAATCAGGAAGATGACGCCCGCAATCCCCTGTGGCAGCGCGGGCAGTGTAACCGCCAGTACCAGCCACACAGGCTGGAATTCCAACGGAAAAAACGGGGTGAATGCCGGCAGCAGGAACACCAACCTGAAACCGAACGCCGGTAACCACAGTGCATCGAGTGTGGACGAGAAGCGCCGCCGCCACCATCCGCTGAATCCTGTCGAAAGCAGCAGCACCAACGCAGGCAGCGAGACGATCAACCCTTGCAGAAAGGGTGATGCGCCCAGATGTATGGCATATACCGACAAGAATCGGTTGGTCGCAGCAAAGGCCAGGCCAAACCATGCAATATCCGCCACGAGATGGTCGAAATTCGCGCGTTCTGTAGAATTCACAGATGTTCTCCAAAAGGGGGATTTCATATTCATGTTGCCAGCCTTAAGATAGCACAACTCCTGCTTCTGCCAACAAGTCCAGATCGTAATGGATCTACTTGGCCCTAAGTGAAAATTTGTGTTTCACAAAAACGTTTTGTTACAATCGTATTTGCTGGGAGATGCAAACCTTGGATACCATAACCAGTCTTCAAAACCCCCGTGTGAAGCTCATACACGGTCTGCAAACCCGCCCGCGCAGCCGCCGTAATACGCGGAAAATTGTGCTGGAAGGGGTGCGCCTGATCGCGGATGCACTGGAACGCGGTCACAAACCAGAGTTCCTGTTTTTTGATCCCCAGAAGATTGACTTTGAATTCCTCGCTCAATTGCAGGACGCAGACTTCGACCTCGCGCCCATCAGCGCAGAGGTGATGCAGCACATCAGCGACACGCAGCAGCCTCCCGGAATCATCGGGGTGTTTCCGCTGCCCTCACCGGCGCTGCCCAAACGTATTCAGAGGGCGCTGATTCTGGACGATGTGCGCGACCCCGGCAACATGGGCGGCATCCTGCGCACAGCCGCCGCGGCTGGTGTTCAGGCCGTGATTCTATCCCCAGGGTGTGCTGACGCCTATAACCCGAAGACGCTGCGCAGTGGGATGGGGGCACATTTTCGCGTGCCGATACTGGAAGCTGCATGGCGCGAAATTGCGACGTATTGCGAAGATGCAGGCGTGGCAGTTCTATTGGCCACAGGTGATGGCGACACAAACTACCTCGATGTGGACTTCCGCCAGCCCTGGGCGCTGGTCATCGGCAGCGAAGCACACGGGATCAGCGAGAATGCCAGGGCACTCAGCAGCGCAGCGGGCCAGCGGCACATCTACATTCCGATGGCGGCCAATACCGAGTCGCTGAATGCTGTGGTGGCTGCCGCGGTCATTCTGTTCGAGGCGCAGCGGCAGCGGCGCTAGCGCGCAGCGCTAATTGTCCTGGTCGGGTGGGGGGGGCTGGGTGCTGCCGCGCGCGATGATGAAGTAAAGCCCCACCACCATCGCCATAATGGCAGGGGGCAAACAGACTGAGAGGACGACGCGCGGCAGTTGCGCCACCTGGGCACTGCCGAGGCCAAACCAGAGCAGAAAGAAGAGGGCAATGCCAAGTCCGCTAAGTACACCGCCAGCAATGACCGTTCTTGTGAGGGTCTTGTTATCCATAATAATCCATGTGCAATACTTGTTGCCGCAGTGTTCATGTGTAATAAATGAGTTGCAGCAGAGTTGATAATGCGAGACAATGAGACAACTCGAGTTTAACCACACGCATACACGCCGTGACAACCGGAGCATCCCGTCTGACTGTCTACACACAGATTATACCACCGTGTAGAAACCGGAAGAATAGGGATTAATTGGCGGTTTTGTCGCTTTGAAAACGGTTGATGATCTGCCTGACATAGGCCTGAGCGCGTGTGGGGCCTTCGTCAGTTACATCAGGTACAATGGAAAGTACCACATGCTCAGAAGGGTTCACGTGCCTGAAGGTGGATAGCGGCACTTCAGGCCGCACTGTAGAACGCTCCTGGGTATCTTTGGCGGTGAGGTCAGCACCGGGCGCTGCCACACTGCCAGACCATACGATTTCTAAGTGGTTCAACCGCATTGCGCGCAGCATGGTGACAACCGGAATGGTTGTCAAAAGGAGAAGCCAGAAGGAAGAAAGAATCAAGATGAGCGCCATGAATTCATCCATAGTTGTCGTAAAGTGCAAACCTTTCCACATCTTCATTCTACGGAAAGTATCCAACAGGCTCAATTCGGGGGGTGTCTGGCTATGGTTTCAGAACAGTATGAGTTTTCCGGTGCCAGCCTTTATGAAAAGTTAAATCTTGCTTGACACCCAATTAAACAAACTGCGGTGTACTGGGCATACGATTATGCCAAGTACTGTCTCAGGGATACGGTTATATCGCGTTCAGCACACAACAATCCGCTTGAAAGGGTAGTACCGAGGTAATAGTCACTTATGGAAAACGCATCGAATACAGCATTTCCCGTCGAAAAAAGTGAAGAAGTCCAACCCGGAATCTTCGTTGAATGGTACAGCCAGGGGCGCATCGTCGGTTATCGTATTACCACTGTGACCCTGCGCAACGTCGATCAGTGGGCAGAAATCGTGCTGAAAACCCTGCGCGAATGGGATCCTGGCAAACCGTACCTGGCCCTGCACGATCTTTCTACCTCCGGCGTCGCTCTCCAATACGCCTCGGTCGTTAACTTCGATTTTCTGAACATTGGTATTACCCCAGCGCAGAAACTGGTTGCCGAAGATGCGTTTAATCAGCACCCGATGTTCCGTGCGCGGGTGGCCGTAAATTTCAACCTGTCGTTCTCCGGACGCATGGGGAAGGTACTTACCAGTACCTTACTGGACTCACACCCGTCGATCGGGTATAAAACCTTCTACAATCGCGATAAAGCCCTTGCCTGGCTTGCAGCGTCGCTGGAAACACCTCAACCCGATTCGTCAGGTGGCTGAACGGAGTACAACACGCTCCCATGGATAACCTCGTAGGTCAAATTCTGAAGAGCTATTCCCTTTCCGAACTCATCGACATGGGCGGATTTGGGTCTGTCTATCGCGCCCATCAAGCGGTGGTTGAGCGCGAGGTTGCCGTAAAAATTATCTATCCCGCATTCGCTAATCGTCCCGCATTTATCCGGCGTTTTGAAACCGAAGCACAGCTCATCGCCAGCCTGGAACACCCGCACATCGTTCCACTCTATGATTACTGGCGCGACCCCAATGGCGCATATATTGTCATGCGTTGGCTGCGTGGGGGTCACCTGCGCAAACGTATGGAAAAACCTCTGGAAGTGCAGGATGTTCTGCCGCTCCTTCAGCAGGTCAGCTCTGCGCTGGCTTTTGCCCACCGTCACGGCGTGGTTCACCGCGACCTCAAACCCGAAAATATCCTCATGGATGAAGAAGGGAACGTCTACCTGGCGGATTTTGGCATCGCACAAATCGTCACCAGTACCGACGAAGATGACGAAATGATGTCATCTGGCTCACCCGCCTATGCATCCCCTGAACAGATCAACAACACCCAGACGACCCTGGCCACCGATATCTACAGCCTGGGTGTAATCCTGTACGAACTACTGGCCGGGGAGCATCCGTTCCCTGACCTCGATGAAAAGAGCGGCACAGAACTGATCGCCCTCCGCCAGACGCACCGTCTGCCCTCGATTCTCAAAGTACAACCAGAGCTTCCAGCCGGAGTTGATGACGTCATTCAGAAGGCAACAGCGCTGGATCCCAGCGAACGCTACCGCGATGTGCCGGAATTTATTAATGCGTTTCGCTCCGCCATCAGCCTGCAGCAAACGTTGATCGCCACCGACACTTCAGAAGAATTCATCCCCACCGAAGACATCCCCAATCCTTACAAGGGGCTGCGCGCTTTTCAGGAAGCCGATACCCTAAACTTCTTTGGGCGGCGCGTTCTGGTCACCAAGCTGCTGCGCCGAATGAGCGAAACCGGCGGTTTCACCCGCTTCCTGGCGGTGGTGGGGCCCAGCGGCAGCGGCAAATCCAGCGTGGTGAAAGCCGGCCTCATGCCTGCACTGCGGCGTGGCGCAATGCCAAATTCTGACCGCTGGTACTACATTGAGATGGTGCCGGGAAACGACCCCTTCGAAGAACTGGAGACTGCGCTCGTTGGCATTTCGGTGGATCCGCCCAGCAATATGCGCCAACGGCTGAAAAGCAGCGGCTTTGGCCTGCTGGATGTCTCTCAGCAAATCCTGGCGCAGGAAGACCGCAGCGTTGAGCTGTTTATCTTCATAGACCAGTTCGAAGAAGTCTTCACGATGGCAGAATCCGAGGAAGCTATCGAGCTGTTCCTGGAGAACCTCTATACTGCCATAAACAGCCCGGAAAGCCGCCTGCGCATTGTCATTACACTGCGTGCAGATTTCTATGACCGTCCGCTGCTGCGCCCCCTCGTCAGCGATCTGATGAGCCGCCGCACCGAAGTCGTCATCCCCATGACACCCGAAGAGCTGGAAGAAGCCATTATCAAACCGGCCCAGCGTGTGGGTGTGGTGCTGGAGACAGGGCTAAACGAAGCGATCATTAACGAGGTCAAGGGGCAAATGGGTGCCCTGCCCCTGCTGCAATATCTGATGGCAGAACTCTTCAGCACACGGCTCGGCATGAAGATGACCCTTGAGGCTTACCGCCAAATGGGCGGGGTGCGCGGTGCACTGGCGCGGCGGGCAGACGATCTCTTCGAAAGCCTTGACGCTTCACAGCAGGACATCACACGCCAGATCTTCCTGCGCCTGGTGACCCTGGGTGAAGGTACGGAAGATACGCGCAGGCGCGCGCTCCTTGCCGAACTCACGTCCATTATGGGCGGGGCGGATGCTGTGCGCATGGTGATTGACGTGCTCGGCAAGTCGCGCATGCTCACCTTTGACCGCGACCCGGTCACCCGCAGCCCAACTGTAGAAATCGCCCACGAAGCCATCATCCGCGAATGGCGGCGCTTACGCACATGGCTGGATATCAGCCGCACGGATGTTCGTATGCAGCGCACCCTGGCAGCGCTGGCCAACGAGTGGATCAACGCTGGACGTGACGCCAGCTATCTGCTGCGCGGTATCCGTTTGGAACAGTATGAACAGTGGCAGCAGGAAACCAGTGTCGCGCTTACCCATGAAGAGCGCAATCTGCTGGATGCCAGTCTCCGGCACCGCGTCGCGCTGGAAGAAGCCGAAAAACGCCGTCAGGAACGCGAGGAACAGCTCGAAAGCCGTTCCCGTAACCGCCTGCGTCTGCTGGTAGCTGTGCTCACCGTCGCTGCCGTCATCGCGTTTGGCCTGGCTGGGGTGGCGCTTAACGAAAGCCGCCGCGCACAGCAGGAAAGCGAAATCTCGTCCAGCCTGGCATATGAAGCGAGCGCACGCCGCGCACTTTCGGACGGCGACGGCGATCTGGCGGTGGTCCTGGCGCTGGAGAGCAACAACATCGAGCGTCCCTCTGAACAGGCTTTCCGCACCCTCACAGAGGTGGCGTTTTCGCCCGGTACCCGGCGCGTCTTCACCGGCCACACCTCCGGTGTGCTTAGTGTGGACCTCAGTACCGATGGCACAAAGGTGGTCTCTGGCTCATTTGACGGCACTGTGCGCCTGTGGGACAGCGAAACCGGCCAACTGATCGGCGAACCGCTTACCGGCCACAGCGGCGACGTGTTCAACGTCGAATTCTCGCCAGACGGACGCTACATCGTCTCGACAGATGTCTCGCGCGTCAACCTCCTCTGGGATGTCAGTACGCAGCAACAGGTGCGCACCTTAGGCGGCAATGCCTCGTACCTGCGCTCCCTGGTATTCACGCCAGACAGCACACGTCTGATCGGCGGCGCTGATGATACCGAGATTTACATCTGGGATATCGAAACCGGCGAGCTGCTTCCCACCGTTCCCTTTCCACAGAAGACCTCGGCCCGAATCAGCGCGCTGGCCATCACCGCCGATGCCACAATTCTGCTGGGAGGGTCGAACAACGGCACGTTCTATGCCTGGGATCTGACGACCAACACGCTGCTTTACGACAGCCGTACACTGGCTGCCGCGCAACCCGAAAACGAACCTTCTGAAACGTCCTGGCGCAACATCTCGGAAATCCACGAGATCAGCATCAATGCAGACTCAACCCAGGCGCTTCTGCTGGTGGGGAACGACAATCTGCTGGTGGTTGATATCGCCACTGGCACCATTCTGCGCCGGTTCATCTACACCGGTGTGGTGGTTACTGCTGCATTTGTGCCCAGTGAACCAGAAGAAATCCTCCTGGGAACACAGTTAGGCAATCTGGAACTGTGGAATATCTACAGCGGTCTGCCGCTGAACCAAATGCGCGGTCATACGAACGCCATCAGCAAACTGGTCATTGACGAGGGTGGAACCACTGCCGTGACCGGCTCGCTGGATGACACCGTGCGCCTTTGGCAGATCAGCAATCCAACACGTGTTGCCCGCTTCCAGGCGCACGAAACCCGCGTAAACGATCTGGAATTCACCACCGACACCGCCAGTTACTTCACCGTTTCCAACGACGGTTACGTGCGCCAGTGGAACACCGCAACCAACGTTCTGGAAACAGAACAGCTCCTGGATGACACGGTGGCAGGCATTGAAATGGCGGTTCACCCCACCAACAATCAGCTCCTGATCGGGCTGCGCAGTGGGCAGATCATGAAGTGGGACCCTACCGATAACACGATGACACCTTTGTTTGACCAGACGCAGGCGGCGCAAGCCACAGCCACAACCGACGAGACGCTGCCAGGCATTCCCACCTCGGCCATCAATGCGCTTGCCATTAACCCTGCTGGCACACAGTTTGCATTCGGGGAACAGGATAACGCGGTGCTGTTTCTGCGTGACTATGAAACCAACGAAGAGATCCGCCGCTTCGAAGGGGGGCACACCCGTTACGTCCGCGATGCCGTGTTCAGCAGCGATGGCACCAGAATCCTTTCGGGATCGCTGGACGGCAGCCTGATTCTCTGGGATGTGGCAACGGGCGAAATCGTGCAGCAGCTCACGCACACCGCCGCCGACCAGGAGAGCGAGGATCAGGCCCCGATTGCAATCTGGAGTGTGGACATCAGCCCGAATGGACAGCTTGCCCTCTCTGGCTCCGCTGAAGATGTCATCCTCTGGAATCTGCAAACCGGCACCGTGCAGTCGCGTTTTATTGAGCACACCGACCAGATCCAGAGTGTTCGGTTCCGCAGGAACGGTGCGCAGTTCCTCTCGGCCTCTATCGACGGTTCCGTCATCCTGTGGGATATCGCCACTGCACGCGAACTCCAGCGCTTCGTTACCCTGGATGGTGCCTACGCTGCCAATTTCAGCCCGGATGACCAGTTTGTCCTGGCCGGTGAAGAATCCGGCATGCTGGAGATGTGGCGTCTGTACGCGCTGCCTGATCTCCTGACCTGGACACGCAGCCATCGCTACATTGCCACGCTGACCTGTACGGAGCAGCGGCTCTACCGTATCAATTCAGGCTGCTAGACACGCGCTTTGAACCCTCTCGCACCAGGGGAATTCAACGGATCTCAAATTCGCCGAATTCCCCGGTTGCGCCCCACCACTGTACGTCGATGTGCGAAACCCTTGCTGCTGGCGGTCCCTCTTTCAGGAATGCCAGCAGCGCGTTAAGCTGCACCTCTGTGCCTTCTGCCATCACCTCTACCGAGCGATCTGCCAGATTGCGCACCCAACCGCAGACCCCCAGTTCGCGTGCGGTCTGCTGTGTGGAGTAGCGAAAACTCACGCCCTGAACGCGACCATAGATGATGGCATGGAACCGTTTGTGGGTGGGCTGCATAGAACGTCCTCTCTATTCTGTATCCTCTGGGTTGCAGGCAACGCTTGGCCGATGCTTTAGGTCAATCGGATTTTGGGCGCAGACACTATTGCCAACAACAGCTTAATGGTACTGCCGTGTGGATGGCCAGACCAAGGGTGTTTTTGTGTGCATGTTCACTTTCCCCAAGCCAACCTGCCCCACTGCCACAAACGCAATACAAACACTGGCTAAAAGTATCGACACGTATTGATACGTATTGATACCTACGTGGTACAGGGCAGTACATTCTGGCGCTGTTCCCCCACCCCACGCAATTCGTGAAGTTTGCAGATGTCCGTGCTAAAATGGGCGCACCTGACCGGGGCTAATGGCGAAAGGCACCTTGATGCAGCAGCGCAATCGAACTCTGGACGAGACGGTGTATGCCATCTATGAAGCTGTTAAGCAGGCACCCACGCCGCTCTCCCGTCTGGAAATCTGTCGCGCTGTAGGGCGCAAGAAGACGCCCCACATGATCACGATCATCGAGGAAATGGTAAGAAAAGGCTGGCTGCGCAGGGTGCAGTCAACCTTTCATAACGGTGCGGTACTGTATCTGTATGCTGCGGCAGAATTTGCCGAACCTACCGCCTGAGGATTGCTGGGCTAAGCACGCGCGAGTGGGCGGGCGTTCTTCAGCAGGCGCAGCAGGTATTTCATGTGATTGCGGTAGGTTCCATGCTCGATTTCGACATAATGGCGGGTAGACTCAAGGTAACGGATACCGCCACCCAGATCCGGCCTTGCGCCCAGTTTCATCTGCCTGATCTGCCCTGCTTCTGGCTGGCCCGCAGCCGCTGCCGCCAGGAAGCGCGCGATGACTTCAGACTGGTAATCCACAATCCAGAACTGTCCGCTGTCTGGCTGAATAAGCCCCACCACAAACAGGTTATCGAATTCGGGGTGGAACACGTTCAGATACAGCTCCGGGTGCGTTTTGCCCCAGTTCAGATACTTCTGGTCAATAAACGGGAAGCTGATCCTGAAACCGGTGGCATACACGATCACGTCCACCGCCTCAACACTGCCATCGGCAAACCGCACACGGTCACCACACAGCTCTGCCACATCCGGCTTCGGGACGATATCCCCGTGCCCCATATAATAGAGAATTTGCGAGTTCACAATCGGGTGCGTTTCCAGAAGTTTATGATCCGGGCGCTTCACACCATAACGGGACAAATCTCCCACCAGAACGCTCAACACCATCCCGTTGATCATGCGCCGCAGCCAGATGGGCGCACCTAAACGAATTGGACCCTCGTTGATGATGTCGGCAGGTTTGCCAAAGGCGTATTTCGGCACATAGTAATAGCCGCGGCGTGTGCTGTGAAAGGTTTTTGCCGCGTTCTGGGCGGCTTCCACAGCAATATCACACCCGGAATTGCCCGCGCCGATCACCAGCACACGCTTATCCCGCAGGACATCAGGCGTTTTGTATTCGGCAGAATGCAGCGCCGGCCCGTCAAAACGGCCCGGATACTCCGGGAATTTGGGATCCCAGTTGTGCCCGTTGGCAATAATCACGCCGCCATACACCCGTGTTTCGCCGTTCTCCAGCGTGAGCTGCCAGCTTTGCCCTTCGCGCGTGATGCTTTTCACTGCGGTGTTAAATGTGATGGAGCCATACAGGTCATAGTGGCGGGCATAACTGCGCAGGTATTCACATACCTGCGCGTGGTTCGGGTAATCCGGGTAGTGTTCCGGCATGGGAAAGTCGCGGTATTCTGTCATCTTCTTGGATGAAATCAGATGCGTGGATTTGTAGACGCTGCTGTTGGGTTTGCCAAAGTACCAGTTGCCGCCAATATCGTCCTCACGCTCGAACACATCAAACGAAATCCCAAAAGCCTTAAGCCAGCGCGCGGCTGCGATTCCAGACGATCCCGCGCCGACAATGGCATACTTCTGTGAATAATCCATCATTTTTTCCTCAAAGAACCTGGTTTTACATGATTTTAACAGACAGCATCCCACTGGCAAAACAGGGCTGTTCCGTGTGCCGTCGCGCGCTGGAAAGAAAAGGGGGTGAGGTTAAGCCCTGGACGATGTACAGGAGTAGCTGCACGAGCGCCCACGCCTACCGCGACAAGATGAGTTTGAGCGGCGCATGACGCAGGCATGGCAATGCGCCGGATTTGGCGGGCGGTTCATCAGTGGGCGGTTCATCAGTGGGCGGTTCACCAACGAGCGGTTCACCAGCGGGCGGTTCACCAACGAGCGGTTCACCAGCGGGCGGTTCACGAACCGCCCCTATTAGATGCCGTCGCCGTCTATGCCCTGCCCCAGTGCCATCCCGCCACCAAAGCCAATGGCCAACCCAATCGGGATGCCGAGCGCGATGTTGTCTGGAAAGAACAGAACTCCGATGATGATGCCGAGCGCCGCGCCCAGCCCCATCCCCACAGCCAGATATCCGTCTCGCGTTTGCATGTTTCCCAGACTCCTGCACAAGCTGGTCTGATTGATCATAATCGGGATTTCGTCTGATGAGAAGTACAGCGCCTATGGCGTGATCGCCAGAAGCTCGCGGATCTTCTCCACAATGTCGGCGCGCGGTACAACAATTTCGGCGCTGTCCGAAAGTCGCTTGAGCTTCACATGGCCAGAGGCCTGTTCTTCTGGCCCAATAACCGCCACCAGCGGCACACCTTTCTTGTCTGCATAACTGAACTGTTTACCCAGGTTCTTATCCTGCATATAGAGCTCGGTGTTGATCCCGCCCGTGCGCAGCAGGGCCGCCAGCTTGGTGGAATTTGCGCGCGTTTCTTCGTTGAAGACAGAAACCAGCACCTGCACCACCGTACCACCAAGCCCAGGTGGATACAACGCCAGTTCCTCCATCAGGTCAATGATGCGTTCAATCCCCAGCGATATCCCCGTTGTGGGCAGGCTTTCTTTGCGAAACAAACCGATCAGGCCATCGTAGCGCCCACCACCGCTCACCGCACCCAGGTTAGGTTCTGTGATGAACGTCTCGAAGATCGGGCCGGTGTAATAGCCCAGGCCGCGCACCATCGAAAAATCAAAATCGATGTACTCCTGTGGAATACTGGAGTCTGCCAGGGCTGCTGCAATGTCGCGCAGTTCGCGCAGCCCTTCCTGGGCGGCGGGCAGCGTGCCCATCACATCCTCAATCACCTCCAGCCGTTCAAGACCGTGTCCTGGGGCCTGGAGCAGATCCAGCATACGCCTGACGACATCATGCGCGATACCTCGTTTTTCGAGTTCGTCGCCCACACCCTGCGCGCCAATCTTGTCAAACTTATCCACGCTCCGGTAGAGGTCAGCCAACTGGTGATCTGGCACGCCGGAATAAAGCCCGATCGCGGTCAGCAGTTTGCGGTTATTGATCTTGACGCTGAACTGTGGAAAACCCAGTTTGCGCAGCACGGTGACCACCAGCGAAATCGCCTCGGCATCGGCGTCCATGCCGGCTGCCCCCACAATGTCGGCATCACACTGGTAGAATTCGCGGTAGCGTCCCCGCTGTGGGCGTTCTGCGCGCCATACGGGCGAGAGCTGGTACCGCTTGAACGGCAGCGTCAGTTCGTTCTCGTGCTGTGCCACCACACGCGCCAGCGGCACGGTAAGATCATAACGCAGTGCCAGTTCTTCCTTGCCTTCCGGGTGCTGCGCGTTAAAGATCAGTTTTTCGGCGTCCTCGCCATACTTGCCCATAAGGGTTTCGCGCAGCTCCAGGACGGGAGTCTGCAGCGGTTCAAAACCGAACAAGTGAAACACTTCGCGCACGACATCGAAGACGTATTCACGTTTGATCATTTCGCCGGGCAGAAAATCCCGCATGCCCTTCGGTAAGCGCGGTACTATTTTGCTCACTGCATTGCTCCTCTCAACGTGAGCGAATTGTAGCACAACACCCGGACGAAGGAGAGATGGCACGTCACCTGTTTCTGATGTCCGTTATGTGGAACCGAGTCCGATTGTGCAAACTATCTCAGGAGAGTACCAGCAATCTCTGGTAGTGTGTCCGTGTAGAAATTTCATGCAATTTGTTAGATTGAATGCAGAAACGCGCGCCGATTTTGTCAACAAATGCCAAATTCGGCGCTTTAGCATTTCGAACGGACAACAGACAAGGGGAAATTACCCATGCCAGATGAGCCGCATGATGATGAACGCCATCCGATAGATGAGAACGAGCGCGATGCGTGCGCGCTGATATGTGCCGTGCGCAAGGGGGGGCAGGCGACTCACGGCAACGTTAAGCGAACAATAGAAGGGCTTGCCCGCATGGGTCACCGTTCCGGCTACATTGACGGTGAAGGCGACGGCGTAGGCATCCTCACAGACATCCCGCGCCAGCTCTGGACGAAACGGCTGGCGCGCGCCGGGCTGCGTTCATCGCTGGCGGCAGACCGCAACTTCTGGGCTGCTCACCTGATGATCCCGAATGCGGAACAAGCGCGCGCTGCGACACTGGTCGAGACCATCTGCCAGCAGATCAGTGAGGCAGGGCTGCATGTGCTGCTGGAACAGCCTGGCAGCGTCAACCGGCTCGTGCTGGGGTCAAACGCAGAAAAGGGCGAACCGGCCTTCTGGCAGATTGTGGGCATGAATGGTCAGGTCGCCTCGCAGGATCTTGACCTGACCCTGTTCAACCTTCAGGTTCGGCTGGAACGCGAACTCAAAGTCCATTTCGCATCGTTTTCGGCGCACAGTGTGGTGTACAAAGTACAGGGCACGGTGGAAATCCTGCGCCGCTACTTCCCGGAACTGCGCGACCCGGATTACGCCTCTACCGTGACCCTGGGTCATGCGCGTTACAGCACCAACACCAATCCGATCTTCGAGCGCGCGCAGCCGTTCGGTTTGCTGGGGCACAACGGCGAATTTAACACCATCTCGCGCTTCCGCCTCGAAGCCGCCATGCTGGGTATTCCGCTGGACGCGAACAATTCGGATTCGCAGGATGTTGACCGGGTGATTCACGCGTTGTGTACGCGCTTCGGCATGGACCTGATCGAGGCGATGGAATATGTCTTCCCGCCGTTCCAGCACGATCTGCTGCAAACCGCGCCGGAAGTTCAGGCCATGTATGCGGAGATGCGGCGCGCGTTTGGTCCGTTCGCACAGGGGCCTGCCGCTGTGGCCGCGCGCCTCAATGATCTGTGTGTGCTGAGTGTAGACGCGCTGGGGCTGCGCCCGCTGTGGTTCGGCGAAACCGAAAAGGAATATTTTGCGTCGTCTGAGCGCGGTGTTTACCCCATGGAGGATATGTCTGTTGATCCCCGCCCCATGGCCCCAGGCGAAAAAATCGCGCTGAAGATTAACCCCGGTCACTCCATTGAAGTGTTGGATTACCCCGCCATTCAGCGCCACCTGTACAACCGCCACCGTGATCGCATCCCTTACCCGATGGAGATGCCCACCGATCTCTGGGCCGCCAATGAACCAAGCAACAGCGCATCCCGCAGCATGAGCAGCCTCAGGCCGACACGCGCGATGACACTACCGGCCCAGGTTCCGGCTGGCCCACGCATGCAGCCCACCCCGGTTCTGACGGTGGAACGCGACTCCGCTTCGATGGTCTGGCGTACCCCTCTCAATGTAACCACGATGGCTGCCGTGGGTTGGGAGCGTTACCACCTGAGCATCATCGAAGCGATGGCAGAAACCGGCAAAGAGCAGATCGGATCGCTGGGCTGGGATGGCCCGCTGGCCGCCCTTAGCAAAACCCGCGTGAACGTCGCAGATTACTTTAAGGAAACCGTTGCCGTCGTGACCAACCCTGCGATTGACCGCGAACGTGAAATTGCCCAGTTTTCGACTCAGGTCATGCTTGGCAGTCGTCCATCGCTGGTGTTTCTGCACCAGAATGATCTGTCGGTGAAGCTGGAGACCCCGCTGCTGCTAGGCGGGCACGAGGCGCTGGGGACACCAGAGGCGCACCGTGCCGCTGCCGAGCGGCTGGGGACGATGACGCTCGAAGATGTCGCTGACGTTTTTGGCGGTCAGATGGTCACACTGTCCATGAGCGCGGGACTGCATGAAACCATTGAACAGGCCGTCGAGCGTCTTCAGCAGGCGGCAGTACACGCTGTTCTGGACGGTGCGCGCTGTGTTCTGCTGGATGACCACGACATCTATGAGGGCACACGTCTCTGGCTGGACCCGGTGTTGACGGTGGCCGCCATCGACCGCGCGCTGCGCCAGGCGGAGGTGACGGGCACCAACCTGCGCCGCCTGACGGGCGTTGTGGTGCGGTCTGGCGCGCTGCGCGACCTGCACGATGTCGTGATGTGCCTCAGCTTTGGCGCAAACGCCATCGTGCCCTACATGCTCTACGCGGTGGCATTGGGCATCGCGCCGCGCGCCGCAAATACCGTGCTGACGAACGAAGCGGTAACCGCACGGCTGCACGCCGTGGTCGATGTCCTGACCAGCGGCATACAGAAGGTAACCTCCACCGTAGGCTGCCACGAACTGCGGGGTTACGGTCACAGTTTCAGTTCTGTGGGGCTGGCGAAGGGGGTGGCGGCCATGCTGCACACCCCGAACTACTTCGGTTCGGATGGGCGCGGCCTCACCTGGTCGCAACTGCTGCGGTGGTCGCAGGAGCGTGCAGCGGAGCTGCGCGGCGAGGTCACGGCGCGCATGGTCAACCCGGATCGCATCTATCCAAAGATGTGGAAGAAAGCGGAGGATGTCGCGCTTGGCGAATCCACCCTTCAGCACTACACTGCCGCGCTGCTGGATCTGGAGGAAAAGCAGCCGGTTTCGATCCGTCACATTCTGGGCTTCAAACCCGCGCAAAGCACTGACCCGCAGGGGATCGATCTCTCGGTGCGGGACCATGCCATGCCGGTCTTTATCGGCGCGATGTCATTCGGCTCTCAGGGTGAGCTTTCGTATAAGGCATATGC
>CAZQIJ010000029.1:0-20233 GCA_964592955.1 uncultured Anaerolineaceae bacterium | reverse complement strand
ATTTGCCGCAGGATTCTGCCATAGAGAACTCCATGAAGAATTTGGCGATATCGACCATGCAGGTGCGGTCGTCCATCACAATCATGCCGCCCGATCCCATGATGGAGCCTACTTGCGCCAGCGATTCGTAATCCACAGGCAGGTCAAGGTGTTCAGCGGGAATACATCCACCGGATGGGCCGCCAGTCTGCACAGCCTTAAATGGGCGTCCGTCCGGGATGCCGCCGCCGATTTCCTCGATGATTTCCCGCAGCGGAATGCCCATCGGGACCTCAATCAGGCCGCTGTTGGTAATAGCACCCGTAAGGGCGAAGACCTTCGTCCCCTTGCTTTTCTCCGTGCCCAGCGATGCATACCAGTCTGCGCCGCGCTGCAGGATCGGTACGACGTTGGCCAGTGTTTCCACATTATTGATCAGCGTCGGTTTGCCCCACAACCCTGCCTCTGCCGGATAGGGCGGGCGCGGACGCGGCGTGCCACGTTTGCCTTCGATGGATGCCAGCAGGGCCGTTTCTTCGCCGCAGACAAATGCCCCTGCCCCCAGGCGCACTTCGAGATCGAGGTTGACCGGTGTGCCGAAAATGTTGCGGCCCAGAATGCCCATTTTTTCTGCCTGCCGGATGCCCATTTGCAGGCGCTTGACTGCCAGCGGGTATTCTGCGCGCACATAGAGGTAACCCTGGGTTGCGCCCACTGCGAACGCCGCGATGGCCATCCCTTCCAGGACGCGGTGCGGAGACGTTTCCATGATGCTGCGATCCATAAACGCGCCCGGATCGCCTTCGTCGCCATTGCAGACCACATACTTCTGGGTGTCGCGCGCTTTAGCGACGGTGCTCCACTTAAGACCAGAGGGATAACCCGCGCCGCCGCGGCCACGCAGGCCGCTGCGCGTGATGGCATCGATGACGTTCGCCGGGGTCAGCTCGGTGAGCACATACTGAAGCGTGGCATAGCCGCCAAGGGCGATATAGTCTTCGATGCGTTCCGGGTTCATCCTTCCAGAGTTTTCGAGCACGACTTTGGTCTGGCGGGTGAAGAAGGGCTGCTCAGTGTCGATCTGCAGGCGGCTGACCGGTTCGCCATCCAGCGCGGCCACAATCGCGTTGGCGTCTTCTGCCTGAACTTTCTGGTAGAGTATTCCTGTCGGTTCAATGGCCACCAGCGGCCCCGCAGCGCACAGCCCACGGCAGCCACCGCCCACCACTGCGCAGCGATGCTCATCCCCATGCGCTTTCACGGCCTGTTCAAGCTGGTTCTGCACAGCTTCGCTGCCAGCAGATACGCAGGCCGTCCCCCGGCAGACGAAAACGCGATGCGCGTACTTTTCCTGCTCCGCCTGTTCTGTTTCTGCGATATTCTGAAGTTCCTCAAGGAGCATGTGTCTGCAAATCCTTTACTTTCTGAACCGCTTCGTCTGGGCTTAGCAGCCCGTGCACTGTCCCATCAAGGACGGCAGCCGGTGCAAGCCCGCAGGCCCCAATGCACCGCGCCACCAGCAGCGACAGTTTCTTGTCTTCGGTTGTTTCTCCTGGTCTGATGTGCGCTGCTGCCTGAATCTGATCCAAAATTGCGGGAGCGCCTTTGATGTAACACGCGGTTCCCAGGCAGACCACGCAGGAATGTTCGCCTTGTGGCTTCATGGTGAAGTGATTGTAGAACGTAGCAACCCCATAGGCGCGGCTGAGCGGCACCCTGAGGGTATCTGCGATATAGCGGATCGCAACGTCGTCCAGAAATCCAAATGCCTCCTGCGTGGAGTGCAGCGTTTCAATGAGCGCATCTGGCGCAAAACCGTGTTTGCGCATAGACGCGGTAACGATACGCCAACGCTTATCATCGCTCGGCGGAGCGATCTTTGGCGGGGCCTTTCCCATAAATGTCCTCCAAGTAAAAAGGGTAATGTTAACCTACACTTTCATCTTAGCGTTTCATGGGCGTCTGGCGCATCGTGATTGTTCAGTATTTGCGTGTGACGAACGTCACGGTCTTGTGCTTTTTTTCACAAACACGGCTGCGATGATCCCTATTCCTGCGGCCAGCGCTGCTGCTGCGGGTGCGCTGCGGCGAACGTCATCGCGCCAATCATCCACCCGCAGCTCCCAACGCACCATGCGTTCTACGACGGAGAACGGGGCAAAACGCTTCCCCCATCCACCCCGGCGCGCGTCATCTCCCACCAGATACCGAAAGCGAGGATGCTCGGCCTCAATCACTGCCTGGATCACGCTGGCGACAGCCTGCGGCGATGTCCCAACCCTCACGCGGTGCTCCCATTCCCCCTGGACGCGTTGCTGAGCTTGCGCGTAGTCCGGCACCCGGTGCATTGGCTTCCGCTGATGGCGAGAAATGCTGGTACGCGAAATTCCGGGTTCAATCAGCGCAAGCTGAATATTAAAAGGGGACACCTCATAGCGCAGCGATTCTGTGAAGCCCTCCAGCGCGTGCTTGCTGGCCGCATAGTGCGATTCAAACGGAACCCCAATCAGCCCTGCCAGAGACGTTACGTTGAGGATGCGCCCGCTGCGCTGTTGGCGCATGGCAGGCAGCACAGCGCGGATCATGCGTACCGCGCCGAAGTAGTTCACCTCGAAGAGCGCCTGTGCCTCTGCCAGGCTGATTTCTTCGGCAGCGCCGATCAGCACATAGCCCGCGTTGTTTACCAGAACATCGATGCGGCCTGCACGCGCCAGTACCGTGCTAACGCATTCTGCAACCGACTCTGCTGAGGTGACATTGAGCGGCAGCAGGTCGAAGGGTTGAGCGGTCACCAGCTCGCCTGGCAGGTATGTGCCATATACGCGCATGCCAGACGAAGCCAGTGTACGCGCAGTTTCTAATCCGAAGCCAGAAGACGCCCCGGTAATAAGGACAACAGTCATTGGTTGTGCCCCCTGCTGTGAATGCAACCTTCCTGTAGAATGTTGGCCATTGTGACGAATCTGAGAAGAATTGTCGAAACCTGGCCGATTCCTGCTTGCGCTTATGTAGACCAGTTGGTATAATACGACGAAATGGAGAGAAGATGACCAACGCACGCGAACAAATCATCGCCGCGACCTGCGACTTGCTCGAGGTTCAGGGCTACCATGCGACCGGGCTGAACCAGATCATCAAGGAAAGCGGAAGCCCGAAAGGGTCTCTCTACTACTACTTTCCGGGTGGCAAAGAAGAACTGACCGCAGAAGCGTTGAACCATGTTGGGAATCTGGTGCGGCAGCGCATTCGGGCGAACCTTAGTGAAGTGGCAGATCCAGTGGAAGCCATCCGCCGTTTCCTTCTCAACATCGCCCGCAATGTAGAGGCTTCAGGGTACCGTGCCGGTGGGCCGATTACGACAGTGGCCATGGAAACGGCTTCTACCAACGACCGCTTGCGCGAAACCTGTGACCGTATCTACGGCGAATGGCAGGCGGCATTCGCCGAAAAACTGGCAGCGAGCGGCTATGAGTCTGCGCGTGCGGCACGTTTGGCCTCGCTGATACTGGCGTCGATTGAAGGCGCGATTATTCTGTGCCGTGTGCAGCAGCGCCCTGAGCCGCTGCAGATGCTGGCAGACGAGATCGCATTTCTACTGACCCAGGCACGCGCCTAACGCGGCTTTGCTGCCGCAGAATTTCGTTCGCCCAACAGGGATCGGCGCAGAGTGGAAATGGCGAGCCATCATTCTTTTTCATTTCTCTGTTCTATATAGACCGGTCTACATTGGCTCAGAAAGTACAGGAAGGAGCGCACACATGAAGGTACTGGTAACAGGGGCAACAGGCTCACAGGGGGGCGCAGTGGTATGGGCGCTGCTGGAAAAAGGACACACACCGTATGTATTCACACGCCACCCAGACAAGGCCGCAGATCTGGTAAGGGCAGGCGCAGTGATCGCCCAGGGAGACCTGGAAGATGCCGCCAGTGTGGCTGCGGCAGTGGCGCATGTGGACGCTGTCGCGATGACCATTCCGGCATTCGTCCCGAACCCGCTGCTGATCCCGACCTACGCCCGCAATCTGATTGAGGCGGCAGGCGAAAAGTACATCGTCTACAACACCAGCGGCCCCGTGATTGCGCACCGCACCGGCAACCCCGGCTATGACATCCGCCTGGACATACTCGATCGTCTGAAGCAGAGCGGTGCCCCCTATGTCGTCATCCAGCCAACCGCCTACCTGGAAAACCTGCTGGGACCCTGGACACGCCCGAATATCATAGCGCGCGACACGCTTACGTATCCTGTTGAGGTGGATACACCGCTCGGCTGGATTGCCACGCGCGATGTGGCGGCGCTGATGGTGGCGGCGCTGGAACGCCCAGCGCTTGCAGGGTCGCATTTTGTCGTCAGCGGTGTGGAAAACCTGACCGGTCCCGAACTGGCCGAACGCTTCACACGTGGGCTGCAACGCCCTGTTGCTTACGAAGCGCAGTCCCTGGACGATTTCGCCGCAGCCCTGGATGCAGCCTTTGGCCCAGGGGCGGGTGAAGGTGGTAAGGCAGGTTACCAATTCCAGCGGGATAACAAAGACCTGCTGACGATGTGGGTTGACATGACGCCGGTACTCGCAACGCTGCCGGTGACGATGACCAGTGTCGAGGCCTGGGCACGGCAGTTCAAAGAGGCTTTCATGCCGCAGCCGGAACAACGTTAAGCCAGAAGCGGAAGGTCTTCAACGAAGAACAGGCCTTTATACGTTCGAGAACAGGCCCGCATTCGTTGATCTTCTTCGACTGATCGCTTAGGCAGAGCGCGGGCAGGTGCGCTGAACCCCTGCCCGCCTGAATCCGTACAGAAGGAGCAAAAAGATGAAACTGGCAGTATTTGGAGGCACAGGCAGGACGGGGCTTCACTTCGTTCGGCAGGCGCTGGAAGCAGGGCATGAGGTCACGGCGTTGGCACGCAGCCCCTCCAGGATGAATGTCGCTCACCCTCGTCTGACCGTCATCAGGGGAGACGTGCAGGATGCATCGTGTATCGAGGCGACAGTCGCAGGAGCAGATGTCGTCGTCAGTCTGCTGGGTCCAACGCGGGATAACCCACCATTCACGGTAGCACAGGGGACATCGCACATCCTGGATGCGATGAGGAAATACGGCGTGCGGCGGATTGTGCTTTCTGCGGGGGCTGGGGTGGGCGATGCGAACGATTCCCCCAGGCTCATCAACCATCTCATTTCGTTTCTGCTGAAAGTGATGGCGAAAGGCGCATACGAAGACATGTCGAAAACCGCGCAGGTGGTCCGCGCTTCTGATCTCGACTGGGTGATGGTGCGGGTGCCCATGCTGACCGAAGCGCCAGCCGCTGGCAGTATTCGCGTGGGCTGGGTGGGTAAAGGTACAGGGCCGCGCCTCTCGCGCGAAGATATGGCTTCATTCGTGCTTCAGCAGGTGACCGCAGACGACTACATCCGGCAGGCACCCGTTATCAGCAACTAATTGTGTTTCCTGAGGGGGAACCATGACACAGCAAACAGCAAGCACCCGTCCGACCATTCTGATAACAGGGGCCACCGGCAATGTGGGGCGCGAGGTCATCAAAGCACTGCCGCCGCAGCTTCCGGTGCGGGCCGCCGTAATGCCTGCCGAACTTTCACGGCTGGCACCACAGCCCAGCGTAACATATGCCGCCTTCGATTTTCTGAATCCTTCTACCTATGCTGCCGCTTTTGAGGGCATCAGGACGCTGTTTCTGGTGCGCCCGCCGCAGCTTGCCAACGTGCAGAAAGAGATGGCTCCCGCCATCCTTGCCGCGCGCGCTGCCGGGGTGGAGCATGTGGTCTTTCTTTCGCTGCAGGGCGTAGAAAAGCAGCGCTTTGTGCCGCATTACAAGATCGAGGCACTGCTGCGCGAAACAGGCATGGACTGGACGTTTCTGCGCTGCGGGTTCTTTATGCAGAACCTCAGCACAACCCACCGTGAGCAGATCCGGCAGACGCATCGCATCACCCTGCCTGTAGGCAAAAGCAGGACCAGTTTCATTGATGTGCGCGATATTGGTGCGGCAGCAGCGGTGGCACTCACCGAACCGGGCCACCGCAACACCATCTACACACTGACGGGCAGCGAAGCGCTGGACTATTACCGCGTGGCGGAGATCTTCACAGACGTACTGGGGACGGAGATCACGTATGATAACCCCTCTGTGCTGCGCTTTCTGCGCGCAGAGCTGGCACACGGGACCCGCCTGGGTTATGCGCTCATCATGACCATGCTCTACACCATTACCCGCTTTGGCAACGCGGCACACACCAGCCCGGACTTCGTAAACCTGGTTCACCGCCAGCCGATCACACTGCGCCAGTTTGTGCAGGATAACCGCCAGGTGTGGGCCTGATCACACAGAACGGTGTGCCGGAAGCAGCCCGGCACACACCGTCTTTTGCCCATAAAGGCTATTGGCCAGGCGGAGCCATCCACCCGCGGCTTGTCCCTGTTACCAATGTGAAATCATCGATCCATACCTTGCCACTTTGACCAGTGTAGCGCACCTGCACGCGCAGCTTGGCGATTTCGCCTGTTACGGTGAAATTCTGGCTGACGGCGGTGTAATCATAGGTGCCAGCATCCGCGAACAGGTCGAAGTTTTCCACCGCGCCCCCCACATAGTTCGCCTTAAAGCGAATGCGCAGGGTATTCGCGACCAGGTTTTGCGCTTTCACGTAACCCTCGAAACTGAAGCCTGTACCTGCGGGAAGCCCTGCCGCGGCCTTGATTTTCTGCGCCAGAATGCTGTTTTCGGCGGACGATGCACGGAACTTGAAGGCGCAGTACCCGCTGCGCGCCACCTCTGCCGTCGCGCCTGGGTCGAGTGCGTTAACATCACTGCAAACGCGTTTGTCTTTGCTCTTGTTGGTCATCGTCCAGGACAGCGGCACGCGGCCCACATCGTTACCCTCGAAACCGCCATTGCGGAAGAGGTCGCCGGGGATGCTGCTTGGGGGTGGCGGTGATACCACAACCTCGAACGCGGTGCCGGGGATGGCCTTCAACTGGTTGAGTTCATCGTCGTTCCAGCATGGGGAACTGGGATTAAGTGTGGTTTCGCCAGAGATAAACCAGTTGGAGCCGTTATCCGCCAGAATCATGCCGTAGGTCTTAAGTGCCTCGGCAATAACCGCTGCCTGTCCGGTGAGGCCAGCGGTGTTGTAGCTGGCCTTGAGGCGGAAGCGCAGGCCCATCGGCGGGTAATTGGTATCGGTGATGCTTGAGGCGTAATGCGTGGCCGGATACACATAAGCGGCCTGCGTGCGCGAAACGGTGAAACGCAGTGCGTGGGTGATTTCTCCTGCCATCACTTCATCGCAGCGCGCCAGACCCGGCAGAATGGGCAGCCCGGCAGCGTCTGCCGAGGTCCAGCCATCCGGGCGCAGATCATTCGTGTTCAGGTCAAACACCGCGCCAGAGCCTGCCGTCCACGCCTGGTCACCCCCGCCCTGATACTCCGCTGCGTACAGTTCATAGAGGGTGCAGTCGCTGGTATCCACCACCAGCACATGACGATCACCGCCGCCTTCTACCGGGGCATCTGGCGGGATGGGATACGGGCCGGGATCGCTTTCTTCGTCATAGTCGAACGACACCGGGACGAAATCCTGGGTGGCTCCATCCACCGTGATCCAGGGAATACCGTAATCCGGATTCTCGCCAAAATCCGGGTGGACGTTATCCCCGCCGTTGGCCATGATATTGGCGATGTAGGCGGCAGAGTTCGGATGCACAGCGGCGGTGCTGATGTCCACATTCCAGGGATTGTCAGCCGGGAACATCTCGCATCCATCGATGACGGGTGGCGCGCCGAGAACGGTCGCACGCGGTAAAATAAGGACGGACAGCAGCACGGTGAGCATCAACGAGAAACGAAGCTGATTTTGCATAAATGTCTCCTTGGGAGAGGATAAACGCAACTCTCATTGTATGAAATTTCAATGTTCATGAGGAGATTTCAGCGTGTTTGTCTGGCGATTCTTACATCAGCGCCGCGAGAAGAAGTCCAGGTTCGAAGAACCCACACACTTTCTTTACAGCCGAAATCGCGAATTCGTGCGCGGCCAGCGGGCACAACCGGTCAACCAGGCGGAAATTATGGCTCACCTCAACCGTATGCACGGCGCGGCATTGGCGCGAAGTCCCAATGGGTGCGTCAGCGCGCTGATGGTGATTTTCGTGATTGGGTTTCTCGCCATGCTCCTGACGGTTACGCTGCTCTATCTGCTTACAGCCCTCCCGCGCATAGACTTCAACACAGGTTTTGTGGTGGCGGCTGCCATGTCTGCGTGCCTGCTTACCTCAGCGGTGATTGGTTTCCTGTGGAACTACATCGTTTTCCGCCGCCGCACAGGGCGCTACTGGCGGCTGATGCGTGAGGGAGCGTTGATTTATGGCGAAGTGCTGAAGAGCAAGCGGGTCTCGTGGGGGGCAGGGCATTCTGGCGAAGAGATGACGGCGACTGAACTGATTCTGCTGGCGCAGCCGCTGACGGACGCGCCGCACACCCTGGCCTACATCACAGCGCTGAACGGGGAAGGCGACGTTCCCGAAAATGGCGCGCGTGTGCTGGTGCTGTTTGTTGATGAAAAGGTTTACGCGGTGTTGTAGGTGTATTTTTGCTGCATTGTGTACGAATGATTTGTGCAAACTTTCACCGCAATGCAGTGACAAAAATCACAAAATGGTGTACAGTTAGGGAGTGTTCCAAACACTGTTTTTTGATTTCTGGAGAATTAAGATGCTGTTTCACTTAAATAGATCATTCTTGAACGGTCGAAGCCATACACCGGTGTCCGTTATCGGTTGCATTAATGTATCTGCCGCCGGGCAGAACTAAACAAACACCCCACCCGCGTTCAAACACAGTGTACAACAGCAGTGTGCTGCCCCCAAAGGCTGTTCTGGCGGTGTGCCCGTATGCTGTGGCACTGTGAAATATCGACCAGGGTCTGTTGGTTTGTACCTGATGCCGTACACCTGACCGGCGAGAATGCTAACAGCACGTGGTCAGTAGCGTCTGTTCAAACTGCTGTTAATCGAATGAGGAGAATTGAATGCCGATTTCTAGTATCGAGGCAGTGGAGATCATCGGTGAAGATGTCCCCGCCATGAGCGAAATCCTGACACCGGAGGCGCAGGCCTTTATCGCCAATCTGGCGCGTACCTTTGGCGCGCGCCGCGATGAACTGCTGCAGCGCCGCAAAGCACGTCAGGCGCGTTTGGATACGGGAGAGATGCCAGATTTTCTGCCGGAAACCGCCCACATTCGCAGCGGAGACTGGAAGGTCGCACCCATCCCCGCCGACCTGCAGGATCGCCGTGTGGAGATCACCGGCCCCACCGATCGTAAGATGGTGATCAATGCGCTGAACAGCGGCGCAAAAGTCTTCATGGCAGATTTTGAAGATGCCAATGCCCCAACGCTGTTCAACATGGTTGATGGGCAGCTCAACCTGCGCGACGCGATACGCCGCACAATTGAGTACGTCCGCGAGGACGGCAAGCAGTACCGCCTGAACGCTCAGACCGCCGTTCTGCTCGTTCGCCCGCGTGGGTGGCACCTCGTCGAAAAGCACTTCCTGGTAGACGGCCAACCGGTACCCGGCGGGTTATTCGACTTTGGTCTGTACTTCTTCCACAACGCGCGTGAACTGATGGCGCGCGGTTCTGGCCCCTATTTTTACCTGCCGAAGCTGGAAAGCCATCTCGAAGCGCGGCTGTGGAACGATATCTTCAACATGGCGCAAGATACGCTGGGCATTCCGCGTGGCACGATCAGAGCAACCGTGCTCATCGAAACGATCCTGGGCGCTTTTGAGGCCGACGAAATCCTGTATGAACTGCGCGACCATTCCGCCGGGTTGAACTGCGGGCGCTGGGATTACATCTTCAGCTACATCAAGAAATTCCGCAGCGACCCCCACTACCTGCTGCCGGATCGCGCCCAGGTCACCATGACTGTGCCTTTCATGCGCAACTATTCGTTGTACGTCATCAAAGTGTGTCACCGGCGCGGTATCCACGCGATGGGTGGCATGGCGGCCCAGATTCCGGTAAAGGATAACCCGGAAGCCAACGATACCGCCTTCGCCAAAGTGCGCGCAGACAAATTGCGCGAGGTGCAGGATGGGCACGATGGAACGTGGGTGGCGCATCCGGGGTTGGTGCCCGTCGCCCTGGAAATCTTTAACGAGCATATGCCGCAGCCTAATCAGATTGACCGTCAGCGTGACGATGTCAACGTGACGGCTGCTGACCTGTTAGCGCCGAGTCCCGGAACGATTACGGAACACGGCCTGCGCTGGAACCTGAAAGTGGGCATCCAGTATCTGGAAGCATGGTTGGGCGGAAACGGCTGTGTGCCGCTCTATTACCTGATGGAAGACGCAGCAACGGCAGAGATCAGCCGGTCGCAGGTGTGGCAGTGGCTGCACCACCGCGCAAAGCTGGACGATGGACGCGAACTGACACCGGAGCTTTACGGCACTTTATTTGAAGAGGAAATGGAAGCAATCCGCCAGGAAGTAGGCACAGAGCGCTTTGAAAGCGGGCACTTCGCGCGTGCCGCCGCCTTGTTTGACCAGATGATTCGCAAGCCAGAATTTACCGAATTCCTGACCTTACCCGCATACCAGGACCTGAGCTAACTTAAAGCCAACTTTACGAGGAGAGACACCATGAACGAAGCACAGAAAATGCAGCACGATTGGAAGTCGAATGCGCGCTGGCACGGCATCGAACGCGGCTATACCGCCGAAGATGTGCTGAAACTGCGCGGCAGCATCCGCATTGAATACACGCTCGCCCGGCTGGGTGCGCAGCACTTGTGGGATATGCTCCAGACAGACGATTATGTGAATTCGCTGGGTGCGGTGACCGGTAACCAGGCCGTGCAGATGGCCCAGGTGGGCCTGAAAGCGGTGTATGTGAGCGGGTGGCAAACGGCGGCAGACGCCAATGTTACCGGCCATATGTATCCGGATCAGAGCCTCTACGCGGTGAACAGCGTGCCGGACTTGTGCAAACGCATCAATAACGCACTGATCCGTGCAGACCAGATTCAGCACATGCAGGGCCTGGACGATGTTGAATACATCGTGCCGCTGGTGGCCGATGCCGAAGCGGGTTTCGGCGGCAACCTCAACGCCTTCGAGCTGATGAAAGCCATGATTGAAGCTGGCGCTGCCGGCGTCCACTTTGAAGATCAGCTTTCATCTGCCAAGAAATGCGGGCACCTGGGGGGTAAGGTGCTGGTGCCCACGCGTGAAGCCGTTGCCAAGCTGATCGCTGCGCGCCTGGCTTCTGACGTGCTGGATGTGCCCACACTCCTCATCGCACGTACCGACGCAGACTCCGCTACGCTGATCACCAGTGACATTGACGAACGCGACCAGCCCTTCATCGCCAACGGCACGCGCACCTACGAAGGGTTCTACGAAGTGCGGCATGGCATGGAAGCCGCCATCGCGCGCGGTCTGGCCTATGCGCCCTACTCTGACATGATCTGGATGGAAACCGGCCACCCGGACCTGCAGGAGGCCCGCACCTTCGCCGAGGCGATCCATGCCAAATATCCCGGCAAGATGCTGATGTATAACTGCTCTCCGTCGTTCAACTGGAAGCGCCATCTGGACGATATGACCATCGCCAAGTTCCAGCGCGAACTGGGCGCGATGGGCTACAAGTTCCAGTTCATCACGCTGGCCGGGTTCCACTCCCTGAACCTGAGCATGTTTGAACTGGCGCGCGGGTACAAAGAAAGCGGCATGACGGCATACTCGCACCTGCAGGAGCACGAATTCGAACTGGAGCACGAAGGCTACAAGGCCGTCAAACACCAGACATTCGTCGGCACTGGCTATTTTGACCTGGTGCAGCAGATCGTGATGGCAGGCCATGCCTCCACGACTGCGATGGAAGGTTCCACCGAATCCGAGCAGTTCCAGGAAAACCCGGTACACCACTAAACGTAGTTGCAGCGGGCGGCGGCTAGATACCGCCGCTCCGCCTTTCCCCATCGTAACCCGGACTTGTCAGGAGTGACCGAAAAGGGTTATCCTCTATGGCAATGGCTGGCGTTTATTGTTGGAAAATCCATGAATGATTCAAAATATGACCTGCAGGCGAAACCGCCCAACGAAATGCAGTTTTCTTACGGTGGTCAGGCGGTAATCGAAGGTGTGATGATGCGCGGTGCGCATATTTTCGCAGTCGCGGTGCGCAGCCCTCAGGGCGAAATCGTCGTCCACGAGGCAAGCATCAACCAGGCGCTGTACCGGGGGCGCATCTCGCGCACACCGTTTCTGCGCGGGCTGGTTGGCCTGTGGGACTCGCTCGGATTAGGGACCCGTGCCCTGATGTGGTCGGCAGACATCGCCGCCCAGGAAGATGACACCCCGGCAGACACCCCCAAGCCGAATGTCCTGGTGCAGCTCCTTACGCTGCCATTGGGCATGAGTTCCCCTGTGACCCCCGGCGGCAAGTCGATTGACTTTAACGGCCCGGTGGGCTGGGTGACTGTCGCGTTTTCGCTGCTGCTCGGCGTCGGGTTTTTCTTTGTGGTGCCGGTGGCCAGCGCCAATTTCGTCGCCGGACTGCTGGGCATAGAGGCGCTGCTGCTCATTAACCTCATCGAGGGGGTGATACAGCTCGGCCTGCTGATCGGCTATATCTCGCTGATCGCGTTCATGCCGGATGTCAAGCGGCTGTTCGGGTATCATGGGGCAGAACACAAGACGATCAACGCTTATGAAGCCGGTGCCGAACTTACCCCGGAAGTGGTACAGCAGTATCCCATAGAGCATCCACGCTGCGGCACAGCCTTTCTGCTGACGGTGGCGTTCGTCAGCATTCTCACATTTGCCATCCTGGATTCGATTTTCGGGCGTTCGCTGATTACCCGGCTGGTGTGCATTCCGCTGATCGCCGGGATCGCCTACGAAATCCTGCGCTTTACCGCCCGCAACATCGACAAACCGCTGGTGCGCCTGATGGTGATCCCGAACCTCGCGCTGCAACATCTCACCACCCGCCAGCCAGATCTCACAATGATTGAGGTGGCGATTGTGGCCTTCAAGCGCGTGTTGACCTCAGAGCAGCTTCTGCACGAGGACAAACTCGCACCCGTTCCGGCCACCAGCCCAGTACCCATCGGGGATTAGTCCGGGATCAGAAGAGAGAGCCAGGATTATCCCCCTGGTTCTTTTGATTCTGTTGGAGACGGGTAAAATGGAACGCGACAGAAGGTTGAACAGAACAGAAATTGGAGCCGATATGCGAACCCCGGCCATGCTTGCCAGCATCCTGCTGATGCTGGTTGTGTTGAGCGGATGCAGAGAGTCCGCTCAAACTGCCACCGTGCTGCCCGAAGACACCCGCTCACTGCTCACCGAAGATACCCCAGCCCCTACCAGTGTGCAGAGCGCTACGATTCAGGTTGATCTGAGCACAGAGCCGAATCCACCGGCGGCGGGTGAAGGGTATGTCATTGTGACCGTCACCGATGCCGCTGGCCAGCCGGTGGATGTCCTCAGCCTGCGTGTGCGCGGGGACATGACCCACGCGGGCATGATCCCGGAATTTGGCGTGGCGGAAGAAAGCGCCAACGGCGTAAACCGGGTGCCGTTCAACTTCTCGATGGGTGGCGACTGGATCCTGAGTGTTGAGATCACCATGCCGGATGAAAGCGCCATCGAACGCGAGTTTAACGTCACGGTCGGCAGTTGATGGATGTGCAAAGCGAAACAACGCACCTGCAAAGGCCGCCCGGTGTGCTGGATGTGCTGCGCGTGCCGGGGTTAGGGCGGGTGCTGCGCTGGCGCTATGGCCGTTTGGTGCTGCAAGTGCCACTGCTGCTGCTGGCGCTGCTCCTGGTCTATGATGGGTTTACCGGGCCACAGCGCGCCGCAACCAACCTGGCGACAGTTGTCCCCTGGGTACACTATCGCGGGTTCGTGGTACTGGCGCTGCTGCTGGCCGGCAACCTGTTCTGTATGGGCTGCCCGTTTACGCTGCCGCGCACGCTGGCGAAACGCCTGAGCATGGGCGGGCGACGCTTCCCGCGCGCGCTGCGCAACAAGTGGCTGGCCATTGCCGGGCTGCTGGCGCTGTTTTTTCTGTATGAGTGGCTGGATATGTGGAGCAGCCCGGCGCTTACCGCCTGGGTGATTGTGGCGTACTTTGTGGCGTCATTTGTGCTGGAAGCCGTCTTCAGTGAGTCTGCGTTCTGCAAGTACGTGTGCCCCTTGGGGACGTTCAATTTTGTATATTCCACCGCATCCCCCACACGAATCGGTGCGCGCAGCCTGGACGTTTGCCGCCAGTGTGTGGGCAAGGAGTGCATCAACGGCAGTTACAGCCAGCAGCCTGTCATCCGCATCAACGAGATCAGCGGCGGTGAAATTGTCCACGATCAGCGAGGGACGCTGGGCTGCGGAACGCTCCTCTATGTGCCGCAGATCACGTCGAACCTGGACTGCACCTTGTGCCTGGATTGCGCGCGTGCCTGCCCTCACGAGAACGTAGGGCTGTTCGTGCGTGCTGCTGGCAGCGAACTGTACGACGACAACGCACTGCCAAAACGGTGGGATGTTTCGCTGCTGCTGATCGGGCTGGCGTTTCTGGGCATTCTCAACGCGTTCGGCATGATTCCACCGGTCTACGATCTGATGCAGGACATGGCACGCAGCCTGGGGCTTACGGGCGGCGCGCTGTCAGATTTCGCCATAGGGGGCATTGTCTTTGGCCTGATCTTCATCATTGGCACGGTGGCGCTGCCGCTGGCAAGTGCGGTGCTGGCTGCCACGCTGGGCCGCGCCCTCACACACAGCGCAGGGCAATACACCCTGCGGCAGACAACAGCGGCCTTTGCCCCGGCCTTTGTGCCGCTGGGACTGGGCATATGGATCGGCCACTATGGGTTCCATTTTCTGATCGGCGCTGGCAGCATTGTCCCGGTGTTGCAGACCTTCCTCATTGACCACCGCATCACCGTGTTCGGTACAGAACCGAACTGGGCCTGGGCCAGCGGCGTGAATCTCGACGCCATCGCTGTTGTGCAGATTCTGGCGCTGGTGGGCGGGTTTCTGTGGAGCATGGTGGTGGCGCAGCGCAGCGCCATGCGCCTTTACCGCCGCCGCGCGCCGCAGGGATTGCTGCCCTGGGCGCTGCTGCTGCTGGCGCTCATGCTCCTTACCGTCTGGATTTTTGGCCAGCCGATGGAAATGCGCGGCACCATCCTGTTTGACTGACCGCGAGGCGGTGATCAGGCATCCCGTGTGTAGACCACCGCCAGCGTGTCTTCGTAGGCGAGCGACCAGCCTGGTTCTTCGCGCAGAAGTTGATCCAGCCCGGACCCGCTTTCGATGAACACCAGGTTGATCCCGTTGAGCGCCGTCCGCCAGTCTGCGGCACCGATCATCGTGTTGTAATAGTCCAGCACAAAGTCGCGGTAGAGGTCGGTACGCCCGTCAATGTAGACGGGGTAATCGCGCAGATGAAACATAATGTAGCCGCCCCAATTGTAACTGTTGAACAGCGGGCCTGGCGGCTGCTGCGCATCGATAAAGGCGATGGCGTTTACCGGGAAACTGTCTTCATAGGCCTCTGTGACCAGGTCTGGGTCCAGCGCAAGCAGGACTTTGGCCAGCGCACCGATGACGATGAAGGCGATGAGGATAACGTTCAGGCGGATCATGCGCCGGGTAGGGGTGCGCACCGTCTTCAGAACCCACCCGCGCGCTTCCAAAATGGCATTCAGGTGATAGGTCACGATCGGGGTGGCGACCGCCGCAAAGAACGAGATATTGCGCGCCGCCCCCAGCGCCAGAAACGCCGATCCGCCTGCAAGCGCTGCCTCCGTCCAATCCCACTGACGCCAGCGCGCCAGCAGAAGCCCGGCAGTCAGCATCATAAGCGCCACGAAGGGCAGGGTTTCCGGGCGGGTGAGGACGGGGGGCAGCCACTCCTGGATAAACTGGCGCAGCGGCCCAATCGTCACCGTCTCAAACGGCACAAGCAGCAGGTCAAGCCCGGCAGGGTTCAGCAGCAGCACACCAGTGCCAAGCGCAGAGACGATAACCAGCCTGGGCAGGCGTGCCCACTCAATGACATACGGACTGCGGCTGCGCAGCAGGTTATTAAGCACCTCACCGCCGATTGTGCCATACAGCAGAATCAGCCCGATGCTGAAACCGGCGTGCAGATTCCCCCACACGAACATCAGCGGCACCACCCACCACAAATCATCTTGTCGCAGCCGTTTGTAGCGGTACAGCAGGTAAATCATCACAGCGCTGAACAGGAATGAAAACATCTGCGGGCGCGCAGACCAGAAGACCGCCGCTGCCGATGCCCCCAGAATCATCACGAACGCGCGCAGGTAAGTGCTGCCTTCGCTGGCACGGTACAGCACGGCCATGCCTGCTGTGGCCAACCCGGATGTGAACAACGCCAGCCCGGTGAAACCAGACACCGCATAGATGCCATACAGGATGATCTGCGATGCCCATTCGTAATGCGTGCGTTCGACACCCGTAAAGGTGTGGGAAAACTGGTCATCGTGCAGCACCGTGCGGTTTTCCAGCATATATTCGCCGCTGCGCAGGTGCCACCACATATCCGTATCTAACGGAATGCGTGTCGCCAGCGCAAACAGCAGCAGAAACAGGATAATCAGCATGGTGCGTTCTATGGTCAGATTGCGAGTCATGCACACCCCATCAGAAAAGACTCCGCGTCTTCGCGGTCGTCGTCGGTTAATTCACGTCCAAGGATCGATTGGAATGCGGCCAGCAGCGCGTCGCGGTCTGCGCCCAGGCGCTGGGTCAGCGCTGCGAGCGTCCGCAGGTTGTAAACCCAACTGTAGAATTCATCGCGGTTGAGCACTGTGTCCTGGTGGCCCATAATGAAGTGGTCCGCGTCCAGCGCCTCGAGTTTATCGAGCATGGGCAGCGTTTTTTCTGCGGTGTACTGATTGGGCAGTGTGTATACCGTATAATAGAGCGCATCACCCACAAACAGGACGCGATCCTGCGGCACATGGATAACTGTGGAATCCGGGGAGTGATCCCCACCCACATGCACGATTTCACATGTGACAGCGCCCAGATCAACAGTGAGGCGGTCATCAAAGAGCACATCCGGTAACGCGATTTGCAGGCTGCTGCGGTCGGGTATTTCCAGTTTGAGCATATCGCGGCAGAAGGCAACCTCCAGGCCATCGCGCACCCGGTCGTCGATCGCGGCATCGGTCCAGGCGTATCCTGCCTGAATGCGAAGCTGGGCGGCAGTCCCGCGCTGCGCGATCACCGGTACCGCCAGCGCAGACGCGCCAAATGTATGATCCCAGTGCCAATGGGTAAGCGCTGCAAAGCGCGGTGCAGGCACAGCGTGGCCAGACAATGCATTCAGGAATCCGGCGGTGTGGGTTGGCGAGGCTCCTGCATCGAGCAGCAGGGTTGCTTTGTGACCGCTGACCGCGCCTAATGATGGACGGTCGGTACGCGCATCTGGAGAGTACCAGAAGGTATGTTCCGTAATACGCGACAGCGTGTTGGGAGGAAACGCCATGTACAACTCCTTTGTGAGCCAATTCTACTTACAGCGCGTTTTCGCTGCACCCGGCGATGGTGCGAAACGCCATGTACAACTCCTTTGTGAGCCATTCTACCCCCCATTGTAGCGTAAGTGCAGCAGTGCGGCAGACTCATGTCGTAAGTAACCTGCCCTTTTCGAAGTAGTACCAGCGGTCGCTGTGCAGCGCTGTATGTCACGCTATAATGGACGCTATGATGAAACGATTGATACCTGTGCTCTCACTGCTTTTCATTGTGTTCAGCCTGGCAGCCTGCGATACAGGCGGCGTGCCTGAAGCTGCGCTGCCGACGCTGTTTGAACCGCCGACGCTGAACCCGTCAGGGGTGCCCAGCCGCACACCCGTCTTCACGTGGACCTCCAGCTTCACGCCCACCATTACGCTCACGCCATCTGTGACGTCCACACCCACCGTCACCCCCAGCCTGACCATTACGGATACCATCACGCCGGTGCCCACCAACACGCCTTATCCCACCTACGCACCCAGTTTTCTGGATGATCTGGTGGGCACCGCTTTCGTGACAACCCCCATTCCAACCGGTCTGGCGCTCACCGGCATCATGACGCCAACCCCGTTTGTCACGGTGCAAACCGGCCAGCGTTGTCCCTATCCACCGCCGGGCGGATTTGGGCTGCTCTTCGCCGCAGATCCCACCATTGGCCAGCAGTTGGGCTGTCCGCTGGGTGTGCCCCCGGTCGCCACAACACTGGTGGCGGCATCGCAGCCCTTCGAGCGTGGGATGATGTTCTGGGTCGCTGGAACACCCAATGTGATTTATGCCCTCTATACCGAAGGAAGCTATCTTTCAACGACCGACACGTTTATCCAGTATACCGATCCTGAAAGCGGGGGAGAAACGCCGCCGCCTGGTTTGTTCGAACCGATTCGCGGGTTTGGGAAAGTGTGGCGCACGATACCGGATGTGAGGTCACGGTTGGGGTGGGCGACCGCGCCAGAAAGCAGCGCGGCAATCGTCCAATTGGGTCTGGAACGCGGGCAGATGATCGCGCTCTCTACGCGCGGCGACATCTTACTGCTGAATACCCTCAATGGCACCTGGCGTTCAGCGCCGGGCAGTTATTAACCGAGACAAAAACGGGGCGCTGAGTGCGCCCCGTTAAGGTGCGATGCCAGAGATCAGCGTGTGCTGCGCGGGTCTAAAGCATCGCGCAGGCCATCGCCAATCAGATACAGCGATAGTACCGTCGTGCTGATGAGCAGCCCTGGGAAAATGGCAAGGTGTGCCGCCTGGCGGAATGCGGACTGCGCACCCGTCAGCATGTTACCCCAGCTTGGATCTGGCGGCTGCACGCCAAGCCCCAGGAAGCTGAGCGCTGTTTCAACCAGGATCAGAGTCCCCACTTCAATCGCCATTGCGGTGACCAGTACCGACAGCGTGTTTGGCAGGATGTGTACGAACATGATGCGCACCGGCCCCGCGCCCATCGCCCGCGCGCTCACCACATATTCTGACTCGCGGTGCGAAAGCGTTTCTCCGCGAATGAGGCGCATGGTGCCAGACCACGAGATAAACGTCAGCACCAGAATCAGCGTGGGGATGGACGGTGTGAGCACAGACGCGATCAGGATGAGCAGCATCAGCGATGGAATCGAGTTCAGCGTCGTGATAAACCACAGGATCAGATCGTCCACGAACCCGAAACGCCCACCCTGGTAATAGCCCGCCACCAGGCCGAGCGAGACCCCCACCAGCGTCGCGAAGATCGTCGCGGTGAAGCCGATGCTCAGCGACACCCTGCCGCCATAAAGCAGGCGCGCAAAATGGTCGCGCCCCAGCGCATCTGTCCCCAGGATGTGACCTTCGGTGCCGAGCGGCAGGAACTTATTGATGGGGTCTGTTGCGGTATAAGAGACATCCAGCGCTTGTTCGATCAGTGGCGCGCCGATGGAAAGCAGCGTCAGAATAACCACATAGGTCATTGCCAGCAGCGTGAGGTAGTCTTTGCGGATGCGGCGAATGGCCGTCGCTATCAGACCTTCGCTCTTGCGCTGGCGATCATCCAGGGCGATGACCTGCCCCCCGGATTGGGTTAGCGTACCTTTAGCTGTAGACATTGTACATGCTCCCTTTTACCCTAACCCAAACGAATGCGAGGATCGAGGATCGCGTAGAAGATGTCAGAAAGGATATACCCGAGAATGGTGGCAAGCGCGAACAGGATAACGATGGTCATGATCACCGGGTAGTCCTGTGTGCGCACAGACGCCACAACCAGGCGTCCCATACCGTCCCAGGCGTAAATATTCTCGGTTAACACCGCGCCGCCGATTACCCCCGTGATGGATGGGCCGAGCAGCGTGGCGATCGGGATCAGCGCATTGCGAGCCGCGTGCGTGAACCAGATACGGCCGTTGGCCAGGCCTTTGGCGCGGGCGGTGCGCACGTAATCCTGATTCAGCACATCCAGCAGCGAGGCCCGCATGTAGCGCGAGAAGCCGGCAATGGAGAAGCTGGAAAGGGTGAACACAGGCAGAATAAGGTGGCTGATGCGATCCCAAAGCGTGTATTCACCGCTGATCGAAATTGGGTACCGATTTCCGGCGGGCAGCCATCCGAGGGAAAAACTGAAGACGAGGAGCAGGAGTAACCCCAGCCAGAAGACCGGGATTGAACTGACAACCACCGCGCCCACACGTGTCACC
>CAZQIJ010000028.1:0-20757 GCA_964592955.1 uncultured Anaerolineaceae bacterium | reverse complement strand
GCCTTGTATCCGCCGAAATGCGCGCCCAGTGTGCCTGGAATGCGTCGCAATCCCGCACCTTGAATCCAACCATTTCGGCAGCCCCCGGTTCATGCTCAAAGCTAAAGAAGATGGGCAGATCGCTGTCTTCAACAGGGCGCAGCCAAACAGGAGTGTCCATAGTTTTCCTGTAGTGAGCTAATGTCGTGCGGATGCTGGTTTTTGCATGGGCTGCCAGATGGATAAACCATCCACCACCCGCGCAGCGTGTTTGCGAGGTGCTGGGGAGGTAGGATTCGAACCTACGAATGGCGGATCCAAAGTCCGCTGCCTTACCGCTTGGCGACTCCCCACTATCCTCTCTCATTATACCTTTGAAACGTCAGACGGCAAGGGTGCCTGCCCAACACACACAGTTGTCAGAATAGCTTAACAGAGATTCTGCCGCGTCATGTGCATTAAGTATGGGCGAACTTCCTCAGACCACGATATACTGATTCTCTGTGCAACCTCATACGGGAGTCAATTTTATGGCACGTTGGTTTGCCCTGATGATGCTCACCGCCTTACTGACCGCCTGCGAGGTACTCGGCGGTGGGACGCCTGTTGCAACCCTCGAGCGACCTGATCTTGCGATTATTGATTGGGAGCGCAGCGCTTCTACCGTCGTGTTTCGTGCCGAAGTGGCTGGCGGTTTGAGCGAAACTGCCTTTGTCAACCGCAATGATGTTCCGTACTGCACGGTTTATGGTGACAACCGCGTGGTTTGGACGACATCTGGCAATCGTGCGGATGATACTGTGGTGTGGGACATTGTTTCAGATGACACCATTCGAACTTTTGTTGAAACGCTGACCGTCGGTTTTGGCTATTACAGTTATAGGAGCGGTGCAGAGCTGATTACCCCCATGCCAGAAGCCCCGCTGCCCGTGTATGACCGGCTAACCCTGTTTGTAAACGGTGAAGCCCACCAGATCGATTCGCTGGGAGGGTTCGACTTTGATTTCTTCGAGAAAATCCTTCAGATCTGCACTACGCTGAGTACGACACCCGTCCTGTTTGAGCCAACGGCGGCGTGGGTTTCGGCACAGCGTACAGACTATAATCCGAGCCTCCCAAGCCATAGTTGGGATATTGCGCAACTGAACCTGGCTGAACTGGCAGATTCCGGAGAGCGCCGCTGGATTACGGCCACTGCGGAAGACCGAAGCGTAATCGATTTATGGACCCTGCTGCACACCTGGGGTGCAGACGCACAATTTGAGACGCAAGGCGGCACGTTTCATGTTGCGGTAGAAGTCCCAAATGTGACGCGATTCTCCCCACCCGGGCAGTAACGATTTATGGCAGGTGCATCACCAGGCGCATCACGAATGCAGCAGCGAACACCCCGCCAGGTGCGGCTGGCGGCGCTGCTGCTCTTTCTCAACGCACTTATTCTGCTGCTTCCCAGCCCATTCTCGCTGATTCTGCTCGCCGCGCTCCTGGCGCTCAGTGCAACCTATATCTTCAGAAGGCGCACCCATAGCGATAGCCTGGCGGAGTTCGCCGTTATCGCACGGCTTTCCCCGTTCCAGGCTGCTCTCGAAATCCTGGTGATCGTCACGGGTCTGCTGCTTATGGCCCCGGAACGCCTCGAGTTCTCGTCGGATTTTCGCATTCACGGCGGCGAGTTCTCGTACCTCATCAACAGTGGTTTTATTGCCGCCGATATTTATCACGAGACTGGCGCGCTTCCCTTGTGGAATCCCTGGATTGGGCGTGGGGAACCGCTGCTGGAAAGCCCGTTTTCATTCGTCCTCAATCCGCTGATGACGCTGCCAATCTTCTGGTTTGGAGCCATTCAGGGCACAAAGGTCGCTGTGCTGGTGCATCTGCTGCTGATGGGAACCGGAGGGTGGCTGCTGGGCCGTACCCTCCAGCTTGGCGTTATCGGGCGGCTGGTGCTGGCGTTTCTTCTGGGCAGCAGCGGCAGCATGGTGGCCTCTATCGGCGAGGGGTTCTACCAGATGGCGCTCAGCCAGTGTTATGTACCCTGGGTGTATGCCGGTGTCATCGGAACGCTTTACCACAAGAATCGCGTCTATATCGGCCTGACGGCGGTTGCCAGCGCCTTGCTGATCTTCGCCGGGACGTTCTGGTATGTGCTGCCCACCGCCCTGGTTTCTGTTCCCCTGGTGCTGCTGGCACTGGTTGAGCCAGACGCGCAAACACGCCGCCTGCGTTTTCAGCCAGACCGGTTCTCCCGGCTGCTTCTGGCGGCGTTCTTCACGGTGCTGGTAGCCAGCATTCGCCTGATCCCGCAGGCGCTGCACGCCGCCTAT
Organism: uncultured Anaerolineaceae bacterium; assembly: GCA_964592955.1. Lineage (GTDB taxonomy): Bacteria > Chloroflexota > Anaerolineae > Aggregatilineales > Phototrophicaceae > CAZQIJ01. Next base: position 18,454 of record CAZQIJ010000028.1, on the reverse strand, counting down.
CTCGGCGATCATCCGCGCGAGTGGCTGAACCACGGGATGTTTGCGTTCGAAACGATGTTCCGCCTCTACTTTGAAACAGCGCGACCCGAATTCCTCAGGCTCAATGCGCTGCATTACCATTTTGTCGTCCCTGGCGCTTTTGCGCTGGTCATGGCGTGGCTGTGGCTGTATTTTCTCCTGACACGGCAGATTGTGCCCACTGCACAGCGCGCGCGCATCCTCACGGTGGGTGTGCTGGCCGTTGTCGTGTTTACGGTATGGGCGCAGGAGGCAACCCCGGCCCTTATATGGGTTTATAACACCTTCCCGTTCATGCGCGAGTGGCGCTTGCTGGGCCGAATGCTGGCCGCTGGATCACCCTGGGTGATCGTTCTGACTGCTGTCGCTGTTGATGATGTGATCCGCGCCCTGTGGACGCGTGTGCGCTTCCCAGAAGTACGCTATTTCGGGGCTACCGCTGTGCTCATCCTCACCGCGGTGGTTGTGGTGCAGGTAGGGCAGAACTGGCAGCGGATGCCCTCTACCCAGCGGATCGTCGAAGGTTCCACACCCATCCTCAGCTATCTGCGCGGGCTGCATCCTGAACCGATGCTCTCAGTTCAAACGACCGGCTTCTTTGAATATATGCCTTTCTACCGCACGCGCACGCGGGCAGCCTTTGGCAACCCGGACTACAAGCCAGGTTACCTTACCCCCACGCTGGGCATGCCCTCTGTGCTGGAATCGCCGCCGGCATATGCCATTGCCTGGGAACAGATGGATCAGGATGCACTGATGGGAGAGGGTTACCAGCCTGTGGCAGAGTCCGGGGATCTCAGCGATTTTCTCTACCGCAACGATCATGCGCTGAGCTATGCCTTTCGGGTCAATACAGCTATTCTCGAAAGTAGCGGTACAAGTAACTTCGTGCTGCGACGCTTCGACACAACACCCATCAGCACCTATACGCATAATCTCGACGAAATCACCGTGACGCTGAACGTCTATGGGTTTGATGAAGTGCTGGTGCTTACGGAAACCGCCTATCCCGGTTGGGAGGTGACACTGAACGGTCAGCCTGCCTCACTGGAGTCTGTTGGCGGGCTGATCGGCGTTCAGCTTCCGAAGGACAGCCTCAGGCTGCCGCTTGTTGTTGAATTTCGTTATGTGCCCCGTTTGCTGATGGTTTCCGGCTGGATCACAGTGGTTGGCAGCCTTCTGCTGAGCCTGTATCTGCTGCGCGTCGATCAGCTCGTCCTTGTGCTTCGTCGGCAGCAGAGGGCAGATGCGCCCATACCCGCTGCTGGCTAGGGTCTGTTGACGTTTGCCTGTTTCAGGGATCTGGCAGCCAGGAATGCCAACAGACCCTAAGTAACGGTGACGACTGCACCATCGGTAATCTGCTGGGTCTTGTTCACCGGCATACCAACCAGCGCCATTTCATCGTGATGACTCAGTGCCAGCGTTGTAAAAGGCAGAACACCGTCCTGGCGCAGCCCGCGCGGCGGTGAGACCAGCAACCGCAGCATGACGGCCTCAGTCACCAGCCAGTCCGCGTTGGTTGTGAATGCGTGCGCCAGAATCAACTGCCCCGTTCGGCTGATTTTCCGAGTCATGTGCTCCAGCAAGCGTGTGCGCCGCCAGTTTTCGAGAATAAACACCGCGTCCTGCTGAATACCGGCAGGATGCGCACGCTTACGCTCGCTGAGGAACGCGGCGTAAGCCGTCAGCGGCAGCACAGTAATAACCGCGCGCCGGATGCCGCGCCGCCCACTTTCGTCGCTCTGGTCGGTGACGGTGATCTGCGAGACCGCGACGCGGTTATCTGGCAGCGGAAAGCATTTCAGGGACTGTGCCCCTATATACCCCCCCCACCCCTGACCACGCGGCATCGCCTGCCGCCAGATCACTTTCAGCACATCGTCGGCAAAACCGTTTGTGGGAGAGGTGAAATTGTAACCGCGCTGCTGTCCTTCAAAGACATACTCCATGACGAGTTCGCTGCCGGAGGTTCCCATAGCAGCTTACTGGATCAAACGCTGCTGCTGCGGGCGGATTGTGTTGAAGAACTGCTTCATAAACGGGCGCACCCCGCGCCCGGTCATCAGGCTGCCAGATGCCATCGCCCACTTGAAACCCACGCGATCCGCCAGGGTCATTAACCGGCGCTTCTCGTTGCGATAGCGGGTCTCGATCTCTTCCAGCGTAAGCTCGTCCTGCCACAGGTCGGCTTTATTGACCAGGATAAAGAATGCCCTAAGGTTGGCCGCCGCGTAGGGTTCTTCTTCCACCATCTGCATGACGAAGTTCAGCGCGTCCTTCTGCTGCCCTGCGTCGGTATGGTCGATCACATAGATAATGCCGCGTGGACGGGCTTCGCGGAAAAGATCGATCCAGTCGGTTTCCCACATGGCATATTCGCCGCCCACGTCGCGCCCGGGTTTCAGCTTAAGTGTGGCTTCGTCGAGCTGCGCTGTGAAGTCCGGCACGGTATTGCCCCCGGCGGCAGTGGGTTCAGGGTCAAAACCTTCTATCGACTCCATATTGTTGCGCAGCCATTCGATGAGTGTGGTTTTGCCCACCTGGCGCGCACCCAGCACGATAAACGATAGCCCCGAAACACGTACCAGGAAGAAGTCTTCCAGACCGCTGACAGTTCGTGTGATTGCGCTCGCAACCCCGGAAATCGTCCCGAAGATGACGCTGAAGATCGTGTCAAATACGTTACTCATGTTAGGCAGCTTTCCTGTTGTGTGTATCTATCGCTTTATACGTGCGCGTGCTGTGCTCAGTTGCGGCGGGAAGCGCGCCACTCAAGCCCAATCAGCGCCAGCAGGACGGCCAGCGCGGTGCCACCGGTTATCAACGGGAGCACATTGGCAAACGCGCGGTTGCGAACCGTCACCGCATCCAGCAGCGCTGTGCCAGCCGTGATAGTGATGGAATGCCTTTGCGACAGAGTGCTGCCTGCCAGCCTGACGGTTCGCCAGTTTGCAGCGTCATAGGTGGCAGTGCCGTCAACAGTTGTCACCTGTATCGTCCCGCCGCGCCAGCGCAGCGCAACATCCGTACCGACGGCGGTGAATTGGACCGATGCGGCGCGCAGCGTGCTGCCGAACTGGGCTTCTGCGTCAGGCACGGTCTGGGCATCAACGGTGTACACGGCCCAATGCTCATCCAACTGATGCGTTCCGGGATACAGGGTGGGCGGCGTGGTGGTGATGTAGCTGCGCACCGAGTCATAAATGGGAAGTGGCGTATACGACGGCTTTTCGGCGCTGTAGTCCGGTTCGACCATGCGAAAGTAGTAGAGGCTCTGGTCTCGGCGCGAATCGTCTTCCTGTGTGAAGAACCAATAGTTGATGACCCCGATCCAGGGGAATTCTTCCCTGAAGCGCTGGTACATTTCCGGCATGTAGGCCGCTGCCTGCTCCATCGTCACCTGGCCGAAATTATAGCGCAGCGAAATGGGGTCTGGATGCGTGTCTTCACCGGGCACAAAGTTCCAGGCGGCTTCACTGATCCAGATAGGCTTGTGCGCGTCGCCATTGCGGACCATCAGGTCACGAATGTACAGGCTGCGGTTGATGTTTACAGTGGTCGGGCGCATACGGCGGTCGGTGGGGCCGCTGAATAAACCGTAACCCTGAATCGACAGCACATCGAAGCAGCGCGACGCGCCCGCGTCGTACATGCGCTGCAGAAAGACGAAATCGCTGAGGTTTCTACCGCTTAGCTCCGAGGTTGGGGCCAGCGCCCCGCTGATAACTACAATTGACGGGTCAACTGCTTTCAGCGCAGCGTAGGTGCGGCACAGCATCTCGGTATAGGCTTCGGGATCAACCGCCTGTTCACCCCATTCGGGATAGATATTTGGTTCGTTCCAGATCTGATAATGGGTGATGCGTCCGCGGTAGCGCTCGGCAGTCGCCACTGCGTAACTGACGTAATCCTCAACAGAATCCGGCGGGGCAAAATTGCCGATTTCAGGCGACGCATGTGCCCAGGCGGGCGGATTGCTTAAGCGCGCCTGAATGCGCAGCCCATGGCGCGCCGCCAGCGCAACAATCCGGTCGTATTTGTCCCAACCGCTGATCGTGTCGATGCTGCCGTCTCCGTCCATATCGTTCCGGCTGTCCGTAAACTGGCCGCGTCCATCCACTTCGATATCTTCCCAGGGGAACTCCTGGCGAATCCAGCCAAAACCGGCATCCGCAATCATCTGGAGCTGCGCCTCCACTTTGGCGGCTTCCACCTCTTTCTGAAGAAACGTGTTGATGCCATACGGCATGTCGCCGGTGTGGTCAACCGGAATGAGCGGGTCAGGGTTGGGGTGCGGGCGAATGAGATTCCCGGCCCACTCCACCATACCGCGCGCCTGGGCCAGCGGCGTTTCCTCACCGGTCTGTGACCAGAAAAACTGCCATACCCTGCCGCGATTCGCCAGATCCAGCGCCAGCAGCACGGTTACAATCAGCAGCACTGCTGCGCCAGATATCCAAAACCTGAGGTTTCGTCGTTTTCGTATCATGCACAGGATTATAGCGTGCGCTATGATAAAGCAGATATGGTCACTTTCTTAAACACTTCTGCGAAGGGATTGAGTCATGCATTACGCACAGCGACGGGCCAGCCTGGCCGCGTTTGATCATGTAGATGTTGTCGTGTTGGTACCGGGAGCCAACCTGAAGTACTTCACAGGATTGGATTATCACCTTTCGGAGCGCCCACTGCTGGCACTCATCCGGGGGGAAGAACTGATGTTCATCAGCCCGGAACTCGAAGTTCCGACGATCAACGCGCGCCTGGGATGGGAATCGCGGATGTTCACATGGTCGGACGCCGATGGGTATGACGGCGCATTCAGCGCCGCGCTAGACGAACTGGGGCTGCGCGGCAAAGTACTGGGGGTGGACGATAACACCATGCGGGTGTTCGAGTGGCTGGCCTTCCAGAATGCCGATCCTACGATTCAGTTGCGCAAACTTGGCAAGAAACTGCTGGAAGTACGCGCCATCAAAACTGAGGAGGAAATCGGTGCCATGCGCACGGCGGTCGCGCATAGCGAAGCGGCGCTGAACAACCTGCTGCACTGGATTGAACCAGGCATGACCGAGCGCGAAATCGCCGCCAAACTCAACGAAGATCTGCTGGCGGGGGGCTGTGATTCTCTGTCGTTCCCGGCGCTGGTACAGACAGGCCCCAACAGCGCGCTGCCACACGGATCGGTGACCGATCGCGCGCTGCAGGAGGGGGAATTTCTGCTCATCGATTTTGGCGGCATGGTAGACAGCTACCCGGCAGACATCACACGGACCTTCTGCATAGGAACGCCATCCGAAGAAATGCAGCGCATCTATGATACCGTGCTGCGCGCCAACCGCGCCGCGGTCGCTGCCGCCGGGCCAGGCATTGCCTGCGGCGACGTGGACAGGGCCGCGCGCGATGTCATCGCCGCTGCGGGCTATGGCGAATACTTCATCCACCGTACCGGGCACGGGCTTGGGCTGGAAGTCCACGAGCTGCCGCAGATTGCGCAGGACGTAGAAGACCTGCTGAAACCGGGAATGGTGTTCACCATCGAGCCGGGCATTTATGTACCCGGACTGGGCGGCGTGCGCATTGAAGAAAATATCGTCATTACCGAGCACGGGGCGGAAGAACTGACACGTTTCCGCCGGGATCTGCGTGTGCGCTAACTGTGCCGCGCTGCGGTGGTGGGGCGCAGGCGGCTGACCGTCAGGCGCACCACCACCAGCAGGCCCAGTCCGCCCCAGGTCATCAGGCTGAGCAGCGCACCAGCGCGGTACGTCAGCGGATCGTAGCGCATCTCAATGTGGTGCTCGCCGGGGGGCAGCACGAGGGCCGTGAGGCCGCCGTAAGCGCGAATGAGGGGCGCTTCCTGACCGTTGATGGTGGCGCGCCAACCCGGATAATCGACATGTGCCAGGGACAGAACGGCGTTCGCGCTGGTGTTGGCAATGATCGTGAAGTTCTCCGGCGCATAGGCCGTAACCGTTGTACCGGCACCCGGCGGCGCGCTGCGACCATCGAGCGCGAGGCCGGGCGGTTTGTGCAGAATGGCGGTGGTACGCGGGTCAAACTCCGGGTCTGCCAGCAGCGCGCGCGCCGCGTCGTCGCTTTCAACCACCACCGCCTCATACAGCAGATGCGCGAACGGGCGCGGGGCGGTGAGCTGGTGCAGGCGGACTGCACCTTGTGCGTCTTCGCCTTCTGCCAGTACCACGCCGGGAACATTCAGCGCTTCCCAGTCAGAATACACATAGCGCACTGCAAACAATTCCCAGGCGCGTTCGTCCGGCAGCCCATACTCGATAATCTGCTGGGGACCGCTGAGAAACAAGGGGCTGATCCCCTGAATATCTGCCAGGCCATACAGGCTGCCGTAATTGGCACCCAGCACACGCTGCCCGTCCACCCGAAACGGCACAGCGGTATCGGCCAGCGGAATCTCCAGCAGCGCCGCGCGCGACAGTTGTTCCTGCGGGGGCACAGGATCATAATTGCCGTTATCGATGTTGACCGAGAACAACTCGATTACCAGCACAGCCGCTAGCGCCAACCTCAGCACAGACGTTCGCGGGATTTCCGGCAGCAGCACCAGCAGCGCCACCGCAATGATCGTGCTGAACAGCAGCGGGTCGGTCACGCTGGCGTAGACCTGCGGGGAGGCCAGCCACAGCACCATCACCAGCAGCGCCGGGACAAGCGTCAGCGCGACCAGGGCTGCCAGCGCCCGGCGCACACGCTCTGGCTCAAGCGTCAGCAGGTGCGCGGTGCCGATTCCGGCCAGTATGGCCAGACTGTGTGCAACGAGATATGCGGCGCGTTCCTGCCCGCGAAAGAAACGCAGCCCCGGCAGCACATTGTACAGCGCGTGGTACAGCGCGCCGTCCGCGCCGATACTCAGCAGCAGCGCAAACACCGCCACCCCACCCCAGAAAAGCGTCTCTGGCAGCCTGCGCCACACTGCAATGAGCGCCAGCGCCAGCCCGGTAATCCCCACATACAACGGCGACCATTGGCTGACGATCCCCGGAAACAGCATCTGCACGATGTCGCGCATGGGAAAACCGCCGCCTTTGGCCTCGAATCCAAGATCGCTGCGCGAGGCGCGCGCCAGGTATTCGAGACCGGGCAGCAGCGTTACAGCGCACACGCCGAAACTGATGACCCCGAACCAGGCTGTCCCTGCAAGAAAGGTCTGCCAGGGGAGCCGCTGTGCAGCGATGCGATAGGCGAAGTAGGCGACGAGGAAATACGTCAGAAACCAGCTCGTCTGCGGATGCCCCGCCAGCCACGACAGGCCGAGGGCCACACCGGTAACACCCAGGCACAACCAGCCCAGGCGGTCGGTACGCGTTGCCTCCAGGATACCCAGAGCGGCCAGCGGCAGCCACACGCCGGCTTCCAGCAGCGCCAGTTGCAGCGGGGGATAGCCGCTGACGTAACCGCCATATCCTGCAATCACCGCCGCTATCACCCCCCCCAGCGCGCTGCCGGTAAGCCGCTTCACGAAGAGATACATCATCAGGGTGAGCAGCAGCACGTGCAGCGTCATTTCCAGTTCCAGGGCGTGATACGTCCAGCCACCGGCGATATGGCTCAGCGCAATCGTCATCAAGCGCGGCGGGTAGAAGACCGCTGCCTGAGTATCGGCGATGAAGGGCAGCCCCCCGTTGTTATACGGATTCCACAACGGAATTTCGCCCGCAGCAAAACGGCTGTACTGGTAGCCGCCAAACGCCACAAACTGCCCTGAAAAATCGCCCTGAGTCAGCGAGGCCTGATCGGCGGCCACCGGCGTAAACAGCCGCCAGAAGAAGACCAGCCACAGCACGACCAATGCGGCACCTGCGATCCAGTCTGCGCGTCTCATGGCTGCTGTGGCTCCCTGATGCGAACGCGGGTGAGATAAACATAGGTATCTGCCACGCCGCCCGCTTCCGGCACAATGCGCAGGCGGGGGAAGTCCCCCTCCTGAAGATACAGGCCGATTTCCAGCTCGTAGATGCCGGGAGCAGCATCCACAGCCACGGTTAGGGCGTGCATATCTTCGACGATTTCGTCCACTTGCCAGGTTGAAGTCGGTCGGGTCCATCCGGCAGGCATGGCGTTAGACGCGGCATACTTGGTCAGGGTTTGCGGGTCTATGATGTTGGCAAACACCACGTAATCGCGCGTGATGGGCGCGAGTGCCTGCCAGTAGAGCGTCAGGATCAGCGCGCCGCCGGGACTTGCGCTCAGCGTATCCAGCTCGTACCCTACCAGCGCGATCTGACCATCGAAATTGATTCGCAGTGGGTTAGGGATGCCGCCGCTGCCGGTGCGCGGCACCAGCCGCACTGTTCCTATCTCGACCGTCTCGCGGCCATCCGCGAGGCGCAGGCGCTGCCCGGTCGCCAGATCATACCACCCGACCCGCGCCTCCAGCCGCATCGGCGTATACGCTGTGGGCGGCAAGCGTACCGCCATCGGGTTATGCCAGGCGTAGCCAGTCGGTAAATCCGAGGTCGCCAGCTTACCGCCGCCTGGGTAAATATCACGCTGCGCCAGAATGACCCCGTCTGGCGTCAGCAGGTGGAGGAACAGGCTGTAATCACGATCAGCAGGCGAGAGAATCTGCCAGTCCAGCAACAGGTGAACCCAATCGCCAGGCTGCGCCTCGGTGGTCTGCATTTGTGCCTGGATGAGTCCCAGCGCGGCACGCTCGTCAGTAAACACAGAGTCAATGCGATGTGCGGAGACGGTCGGAAGAACGGGGGGCAGTGCGTAGGCCGGTGCAATGACCAATAACGGCGCGAAGCCCGTGACCGCGAGAAACAAACCGCTTACAGCAAACAGCGGCATGGCCTGAAGCTGTGGTCGGTAACGCGCCGCCCCCCCTGCCGGAAGCCATGCCAGAATTCCCACCGTCATCCACAACGATAGCGACGACAGCGCCACAAATACCAGACGCCCCTGCGACCCATACGTTTCTGTCGTCCAGCGGATGAGTGAGATAAAGGTCAGCACAGGCCACACGAGGGTTACGCCCACAGCCAGCCAGCGGGAAGGCGTCCAGGCGCGGCGCAGGGCCTGTATGAGCAGGAAAAGTGCCGCGCTGCCAAACGCAGCCAGCCCGATGAGATCAAAGAGCGCATACAGCGCATCTGGCAGCATGATGTTGATGCTGCCATAGGCACCCCAATAGGAGCGCATGAAGCTGAACCGCTCTGACCAGATCTGGGGCCAGTTGGCAGGGGGCACGCGCCGCCCCACGATATCGAGGAAGGTGGTCAGTCCGGTTGGATCGCCATAAAGCTGCATGTTACGCACGTACCACCACCCCGCGATCAGCGCCGTCAGTCCACCGGAAACGGCCCCGCCGATGACCAAAGGACGCCAATCCCGCAGGCGCAGGCTGAGGACAACGAGCACCATGACGATCACCGGGATGAAGAACCCCAGGCTTAGTTTAGAGAGCAGCGCGGCCCCGGTCAGTGTACCCAGCAGCACATAAGTGCGCACAGACGGTGCGCTCGTGGATTGCACCAGCCGCACGCTCACCAGTGTAAGCGCGTTGCCTAACAGGTTCGAGAGGTTGTCGTTGCTGACCGACGCGCTGATAAACACGAACATCGGCAGAAAGGCCGTAAGCGCAGCGGCCCCCAGCGCCACCAGCGGACGTTCCGGGAAGAGTTCCCGGCCCAACTGGTGCGTGACCCAGACTGTGCCTAACCCAAGCGCGATGGAGAAGAAGCGCACCACCATCACTGCCAGCACCGTACCGCGCCAGGGAAAAGACTCCAGGACGGTGCGATGCACGATCAGGTTGATATTGCCGTCAGGCTGGCTGAGGCCCATCGCCGCATGCGGATTCATCCGGCGCAGCGTGCCCATATCCGATGTATCGATAGAGGCGGTCAGCACAGCGCCCATCAGGTAATAGAGCGGTGGTTGGTTACCCTGCTGCCGCCAGGGGGTATCTGCTGCCGCATCCTGCACCGGAAGCTGGAAGCCGTGATTCGCCAGGTAATGGCTAACCGGGTAATGCCAGGGTTCGTCCCATGCCTCCATGATGGGGGTGGCGAGGCTGTGCAGCAGTGCGGTAAGGGCGTAGATACTGCAAATCAGCAGCAGCGCACGCTTCACTGCGCCGCCTCCAGGACGCGCCTGAAAAAGTCAACATTCGTGCGGGCGATTGTGTCCCAGTCAAAGTGCTGCTTAAGCGCGGCAGCGCCGGCACGCAGCCGCTGGCGCAGGTCATGGGACTCCATCAGCCTGTGAATGGCGTTGGCCAGCGCTGCCGCATCGCTGGCAGGAACCAGCAGCATGTTCTCGCCATCCTGGAATGCCGGAACCTCGACTGTCGGCTGGGTGGTGATGATGGCAGAGTGGTGCGCGATCGCTGCCATCAGGCTGCTGCGACGGTATGAGGCACCGTCCAGAAACGGCAGCGCGATACCATCCACCGCCGCAAAATAGGCGCTCGCGCTGCGGTCATCCACAAAACCCGTCCAGTGCAGCGCGTCTGAGAGGCCCAGCCGCGCGATCTGCGCGTCGATCTGATCCGCATAACCTGCATTGGTTGGATCGCTGCTGCCCGTTCTGCCGCCGATCATCACCAGTTTCAGCGGCAGCCCGTCGCGGCGCAGGGCCGCCACGCTTTCCAGCAGCACTTCAATGCCCTTGCTGTGATTGATAAAACCGAAATGCCCGACGAGGTACTGCCCTGCCCCGGCGACCCTGGCACGAAACCGCGCGCAGTCGAAATCCGGCGGCAGCGCAGGTTCAACGCTGCTTCCTATCGGAATCAGGGCAGACGGCAGATGTTCGAGCCGTTCCATGTCTTCATGATTGGTGGCAACCACGCCAGCCGACGCCCGCGCCAGGCGCATCACAATCCAATGGCGCAGACTCCCTGCTTTGGGGAACAGGTATGGGAAGCGCAGATCGTGAAACGTGGTAATGACCGGAAGCGGACGCAGGAATTCGGGCAGGAAGTGAACCCATGCAGACATCCCGAATGCGGCCGTCTGAAAATGCAGGTTCACGATGTCCAGGCGTTCGCGTACTGTCCAGCGTTTTACTGCGCGCAGCGTGCGCCAACCCCACACGTTGGATGCAGAGGTGAGCGGAATTTCGGCGTCGCGTGCCTGCGGGTCGGTAAACACGGTGACGGTGTGTCCCTGAGATTTCATCTGGCGTGCCAGCACGGCGCAGTGCGCCCCAATACCGCCCTGCATCGGCGGGTATTCCCCGGTAATGAGTCCAATGCGCATCAACGTACCTTCAATCCAGAACGCAGCACCTGCCAGTAAGCCTGCACCCGCGAAACACGTATCGCGCGCTTGCTGCCGATCAGCCCTTTCAGGCCTTCGATGACCATCTGGCTCATGTAGCTCAGCAGCAGGAATGCCCTCAGCAGCAGTGCAACTGCCGGGCCATGATACTTGCGAAAGTAGCGCAGCTTGCTTTCCTGGAAGTAGATGTGTTTGCGGGCGGCCACCTGATCCGTACTCTTGCCGCCGTGATGCACAATCTGCGCTTCACCATCATAGACCACCCGCCAACCCGCGTTCCTGGCGCGTTTGCACAGGTCAAGTTCCTCAAAAAACATCACGTAATTTTCGTCCATACCGCCAATCTGCGCGTACACTTCGCGCCGCATCATCAGCGCCGAACCCTGTACCCAATCGACTTCATATACACCGTCATCGGGCAGATCACTCACATAGTAATGCGCCAGCAGCGCTTTGGGTGCCAGCGGTTGCAGCCAGGTGCTTTCCAGGAATGCGAGTGGGATCGTTGGGAATCGCCGCCGTGTGGACTGCGTGGTGTGGTCGGTGTTGAGCGTGTGTGGGCCGATAATGCCGACGTTGGGGTGGGCATCAAGATAGGCGATCAATGGGGTCAGCGCGTCTCCCACAATTTCTGTGTCTGGGTTCAGCAGCAGCAGGTGTCGGCCAGAAGCCGCAGCCAACCCGATGTTGTTCCCGCGCGTATAACCCACGTTCTGCGTTTGCGGCATTACCCTGACATGTGGGAAATCGCGGCGAACACGCGCTACAGTGTCGTCCTGGCTGGCGGAGTCCACAACGATGATTTCAAGTTCAAACCGGCTGGAGGTGATGCTCGCAAGGCACGCAGCCACATAGTCAGCCACGTTCCAACTCACGATAATAATCGAACAATCGACCAAGCTGTTTACCCCCTGTTCGTCTGGCGCGATTGTACCAGCATTCAGACAAAATCGGTGTGGGGAGTTTACCAACTGTTTACGAACAGGCCGCGAAACGGTAACAATCCCACCGCATCCTAAGGGTGTATTCAGTCAAGGACACAAGTCGAGAAACAAGGAGAATGTATCCCATGAACAGAAAGAAATTTGCAGTCGCGATTGTCGCGGTGGGTTTGATGGCGGCTTCCGTGGGCGCGGTGAATGCACAGGCGGGCGATCCCGCTGCCCCCACCTCGCCAGGTGCATCGGCCCTACAGGGCGCGCCGGGTTTTGGCCCGCGCGAACGCCAATTGGGGCGTCCGATCATGCGCCAGCTCATAGACACGATTGCTGAACAGTTTGGTATGGAAGTTGAAGATATCCTGGCTGATCTGCGCGACGGTGGCACCCTGACCGATGTCATTATCACAGCGGGCGGCGATGTGCAGGCGGTGTCGAACGCCGTGATTGCCGAAGCGACCGAACGCATTAACGAAGCTGTGGCGAATGGCAACCTCCGCCAGGAACGCGCAGACACCCTGCTGGAAGCCCTGCCCGTTCAGGTTGCAGATGCGCTGACGACCGATCCCACGCTGTTTCACTTTGCACCCGCACAGGCCACACGTCTGGTGCGTCAGGTAGGCCAGGCTTCCGGGCTGGACGGCCGCGCGATGTTAGAGGCAATTCGGGCTGGCAGCACCCTGGAATCTGTTCTCATTGAGAACGGTGTGGATACGGCCACTTTCATTGACGAACAGGTTGCCGCCGCAGAGCAAATGCTGGCGCGCGCCGTCGAAAATGGCCGCCTTACGCAGGAAGAAGCAGATGCGACTCTGGTAAGCGTGCGCGCCAACATCGAAGAAGCCCTGCGCTACGACTTCCCCAACCGTCTCGGTGAGATCTAACCTGCCAGCACCATCCCTTCGGGCAGGCGAAACAGGCGCACAGCATTTGTTGTTGTCGCCTGTCCGATTGTCTCAACGCTGAGTTGTCGTAAACTTGCGAGCCGGTCTGCAATCAATGGAATGTAGGCCGGTTCGTTGCGTTTTCCGCGAAACGGGTGCGGCGTCAGAAACGGGCCGTCCGTCTCCAGCAGCATATGCTCCAGCGGGATTTGTGCGGCAATGCTGCGCAGTTCATCTGCGTTCTTGTAGGTCACTGGTCCGGTGAACCCCAGGTAGAAGCCAAGCGCGACGCTGCGCTCTGCAATGGCCGCGGATGCGGAAAACGAATGCATCACCCCTGGCTGCTCCTTCAATGGCGACGACAGACCGCGCACCCATGTTTCCAGAATAGCCATGACATCGTCACTGGCCTCGCGGTTATGGATGATGACCGGAAGGCCCACTTCTGCCGCCAGCGCAAGCTGCGCCTCGAATGCCTGAAACTGACGGGTTTTCGGGCTTTTGTCCCAGTGGTAATCCAGGCCAATTTCGCCCACTGCCACCACACCGGGCTGCTGCGCCAGGGCGCGCAGTTCAGCGTTCTTGGATGGCGCGAAATCCGCCGTGCTGTTGGGGTGAATGCCCACCGCCGCGAAAACGCCGCTGTACTGACGGGCCAGACCAATGGCCGCGCGGCTGGTTTCGAGGTCCACCGCCGGATTGATCACCCTGCGCACACCCGCCGCCTGTGCCCGTACCAGGAGGGCGTCACGGTCTTCGTCATAAGCCTCAAAGTTCAGGTGAAGATGCGTATCGATCAGGTTAGGCATGGCGCTGCACTTCTACACGGCGTCGGCAGTCGTTCAGCACGTCGCGCAGCGTCTGTTCAAACGTGATCTGCGGCTGCCAGCCGGTGGCCTGCCGCAATTTGGTATTGTCCCCTTGCAGCACAGGCACATGGTTCGGGCGCAGCCGTGCCGGGTCAACCCAAACTTCAATGCTGGCTTCTGTACAGGTGAGCAGAATATCCAGCAGGCTCTGAATGCTGCGCGCCTCGCCAGACGCAATGTTATAGACCTCGCCCGGCTGGCCCTGTTCCATAATCAGCCGGTAGGCACGCACAATGTCTCGCACATCGGTAAAGTCCCGGCGTGCCGAAAGGTCACCCACATGCAGCACCGGTTCCTGCATCCCGGCTTCAATGCGCGCAATCTGCAGCGCGAATGCCGGTGCCACAAAGCGCTCGTTCTGGCCAGGCCCGATGTGATTAAACGCCCGCGCGCGCATCACCGGCAGTTGATGGCTAAGGTAATATTGCAGACCGAGCATATCCTGCGTGATTTTGCTCACACTGTATGGGCTGGATGGCAGCAGCGGTGCCTCTTCCCCGATGGGAATCACCTGGGCTGCGCCGTAAATTTCGGCTGAACTGACCACAAGGAAGCGGGGTTTGATGGCGAAGGTAAGGCATGCCTGAAACAGGTTCAACTGAGGGCGGATGTTGTTGACCATCGTTTCCCAGGGATCTTCAAAGGAACGCGGCACAAATGCCTGGCCCGCCAGGTGGTAGATCGCATCTGGTCTGACCTTCTCGATCAGTGCCAGCACTGCCCCTTCGTCAGTGAGATCCAGGACGTGTGTGTCGATTCCTGGCAGCGTTTCGCTTTCGGAAGTCAGCGCCGTTCCATGGACGACTGCGCCGTTCTCCAGGAGATACTGTGTCAGATGTCTGCCGACGAACCCGCCAGCGCCTGTAATCAATACCTGCACGGTGTTCTTTCCATTGTGTTGGTGTTGTCTGAATTGTCCTAACGTAGGGCTAAACGGAACGCGATTGGCACGGATCTGCAGGGACGTCAAAACACGCCACGCGTGAATCGGTTCTTCATCAGCCCAGGCCGCGTCTTCAGGCTCCTCGCAGCGAGCATTATAACCGATGCAGGAATCTGCGCTATCCTGAAGCTGTGACCGCCGCCAATTCTCGCTACGGGATCGGGTATGTGACGATAAAAGTACGCACTTCCAGCTCACCCTGCACCTGATAAGCGATCACATCATAGATGAGGCCGGGCTGCACGAACAGGCTGCGCACGCGCTGTGCCACGCGGTTGCTGGCTCCGTCAACGATTAACAGGTCAATGGGTTCACCAGAGAGATTGAAGAGCTCAGACGCAGACCGCGCAGGGACCGGGTTAGTGATGTCTGTGACGCCTAGCGGTATCGTTGCACGATCTTCTACCCGATCTGGCGGTGTAGCGAAGATTTCGGGGCTGGTGGCCGGCGCGGACACCCCTCGAAACACAACGCTTTCATCCAGCGACAGGTTGACCAAGCGCACGCGCGCCTGAAGATCATCAACATACAGCTCGAGACCGTCCGGGATGATAACGAACAGCGGCAGCGGCGCGGTATTGTAGAAATAGATGGTGTAGTAACCGGATGGGGGTGAAGTCAGGGTTGTATTCAGGCGCGAGATGCTTTGATCTGACAGCCGCAGCTCCAGGGTATAGGCGCGTGGGGCGAAAATCGTAGGGACAGTGGACTGCCCCGGCGCGAGTGCCTGTGCCAGCGGCGCACCATCCAGCAGCAGATCAATGCGCGTTCCATCCACCATCGCGTTTACAAAGCGAACGAAGGTCGGTGGAATGGGGGTTGGGGTGGGAATAATCACCACCGGCGCGCTTTCATCAATCCCGACTTCCTCGACGAAGGTCAGCACCCCGTCCGGGGTAACGATCAGCAGATAGGTTTGCCCCACTTCAAAACTGAACGAATCGACTGTGCTCACCAGTTGACCGCTGGCTGTATCCTGCCAGAAAATCTGCGTCGTATCTGGGAGGATGTCAACGGGGTCGCCCGCGCGCGCAAAAGGCTGTTCCGGGATGTCCTCTCGCAGTGCGCTGCCCAGCCCCACACGCACCGTTTCCGGTCGTCCATTGACGAAACTGGCGCGTGCCGATTCTGGCAGGGTGGGCGCGAGGTCTTCGCGGTGCGTCACCAGGCGGGCACGTCCGTTTGCGGCCAGCACAATCAGCGCGACGGTGTCATCCGGGTTGATGTTGAACTGCAAGTTATCGATGAGCGGGTTGTCTCGCACGCCAGCAGCATACACACTAACGACATGCTGCCCAGGCGCAATGCTGACGCGCTCGGTGGCTGTGCCGTTGGCGATGCCCGCCGTGATCACGTTGTCATCAACCAGCACGTCCACGCCTTCTACACCGGACGCCGCATGGATGACGCGAATCTGACCGTCACCGCGAATGCGCTCGTTGTAGCTCAGCACGCGGCGGTTTCCTGGGTCACCGATCAGGATATAGGTATAGCTGGATCGTTCCTGAAGTGTGACATTGACCGAGGCCTGGCTGATAGCCTCCATCTGAAACGACAGACTGGCGTCACCGCGCAGTGTGACGCGTGGGCCGGAAGAACTCAGCGGAGGCAGGTCCGCGCTGATGGGTGTGCCGTCCCTGTAGGCTGTCACGGTATCTGTGGTGGCGTTGATGAAATACACTCGGCTCTCGCGTGCGCGGAGCGGGTCTGGGGTCTCTGTGAAAGTGCGCGCCGCCAGCACATCGCGCGTGCCAAGTACGGCCATCAACACCGCCTGACCCGGTTGGATGCTGAGGGGGATCTCTGTCAGGATGGTGTTTGCATCGCCAACAGGGCGCACAGAGAGGGTGTATTCTCCAGCAAGGATATTGGTCTTCCCGGAAAGCTGGCCGTAAGTGAGGTTCACACTGAACGCGGCACTGTTGACGTAGATATCAACCGGCGCAGCATCTGGCGCAGCATGTGCCGCACGCAGATACGCCACGCGCTCTGGATCGGTCGCAAGGTTTCCAATGGGCACCGCTTCTGTGGGTACCGGGGTGGGCAGCGGCGTGCGTGTCGGTTCAGGGGTTTCACTGGCTGGCAGCGGCGTGGGGAGAATAAACAGCGTGGCAGGGGGTGGTTCTGCGCTTTGGCAGGCGCTGAGCAGCAGCAGCAGCCCGATCAGGTGCAGGATGAATGCAGGCATTCTACACAGCATGGGATTCCTTTCCATTCCGATTCCACAGGCTCAGTCCCATTTCACACTGCTGCAATGATAACATAAAAGCCCTGCGTACGTCGGGCGCATGCAGGGCTGTCGGTTGTGCTGATGCTGGCTCCCCGGCTAGCTGCCAGGCGTGGCTGTGGCCGTAGGCGTAATGTCTGGTGTCGCGTTCAGGTCGTCGTCATTGGTCACCGTCTCGTTGACCGGGACATCGTCAATGCTGAACGGCTGCCCGTTGAAGGATAGGGTGACATACTGGCTGGCAATCCAGCCGCTTTCACCCTCAAACGCGACCTCAAACCAATCATTGGAGAGGGTCTTGCTCACGACCAGAACCTGTGCGCCATT
This sequence comes from uncultured Anaerolineaceae bacterium, assembly GCA_964592955.1. Classification (GTDB taxonomy): domain Bacteria; phylum Chloroflexota; class Anaerolineae; order Aggregatilineales; family Phototrophicaceae; genus CAZQIJ01. The sequence goes on along the minus strand of CAZQIJ010000028.1, from coordinate 981 downwards.
GGGCAGGCGGGTGATCACTTCTGCGCTGATATTCGGGGTGCGGCGTATGTTAAGGTTCGCGTCCGCATCCAGAACAACCGTCGCTACGATTTCGTCACGGAACGGATCACGCGTGGGAGCAGCAATGCTCACGTCTGCGTCCACCTCCCCGCGCAGGCTGGCTTCATCGACATCCACGAGCAGATTGCGCTCATTCATTTCTTCCAGGTCAATGGAGCGGTCGTTGAACGCGTAGACAATGTAGCGCGCCGATACCCACCCGGTGACAGAACCGCCGCTCTCTGGGCGGTAATCCACGAAAGCCCACTCGCCAGAGGCCCCCAGGCCGATCATATTCATGGCCGTACCAGATGGCACACCCACAAGGACTTCACCGGTGGTTTCCGGTGTGCGCCGGATGTTCAGGTTGACGCCGGTATCCAGGCCGGTGGCAATGGCAACCAGCGTATCCTGCTGCTCGGTGGGAGGCTGAAGTGCCGTGTTTACGGCTTCACCGGGCTGGTTGTTCGGTACGGTCGGCAGCTCCCGCAGCTTCATCAGGTCACCGCGCTCGTCACGCACAACGAGGTACAGCGCATTCACCCAGGCGGTCACTGCGCCGCCATCGGGCGTATTGTAGGTGATGTTCAGCCAGGTTTCGCCGGGCACCAGGTCATCGTCTTCGGATTCCAATAAGGTCGCCGGATCGACAAAGTCAATCGGTTCGCCATTGGCATCCTGCCCCACCGGAATGACATTGCCGTCAAGATCTTCAGGCGCGCCTTCGCGCCCGTTGATCAAGAGTGTGGCACCGCTGGGTATAAGACCCAGTGAGAAGGCATCTGGCGAAGGATACTGGCGCAGGTGCAGGTTGGAACTTGCATCGGTGTTAACGCGCGCGGTAGGCACTGTGGAGGTAGGGATAGCGGTAGGCGCGGCGGCCACCGGAGCCTCAGTTGGGGCGGTGGTGGGCTGGGCAACAGCCGGTACAGGGGTCTCTGT